>CAYZWN010000061.1:4050-21091 GCA_964482185.1 uncultured Roseivirgaceae bacterium | reverse complement strand
TCCTGGGCCTTGAATCTCACCTGAAATTCTCTATCACGTACATGCGAGCAGTTGGTCTGCCACGAAAAGTTGAGACTAGCAGGGGATGGCTGTATAATATCAGGAAATGGCGAATAAGTCGCCGGCGAAGGAATCTCATAAACTCCTCCAAAAGACGAAAGTATAATGGGATCGTTGTTTGGATCAACGGCCGTAATCGTTTCTTTAAGAAGATCGCCGGCAATGATACATGTATCCGGGGGTGGGATGATTTCAGGTGGGTCATTGTCGCAATCAAGTACATTTACCTGCATGTCACGGGTGACATAGCCAAATTCGATCCAGACACCACTGATTTTACGCCATTCTATAATTTTAAAAGCCCAGTTGTATTCACCTTCTCCTCCCGGGGCATCCCAGACGATATCTCCGGTTCTTTGGTCGAGGGTAAAGCTGGCAGGCCCTGTTTTGTCTTCATTAAGTGCGCCATAGTTTGCGATATCATGATCATCCGGAAAGCTGTAGTTGACCACCGGTACATTCTGGTCTTGCTTGGGAATGGTGAACTCGTAAGAAATGCTATCGCCATCCACATCCACGGCCCCTGCATTGTGCAAATACGTTACGCCAACACAAGCATCATCAATCGGTGGGTTGAGCAGAACAGGCGTATTGTTACAGCCAAGAAAGGGGTCGATCACGATTACTGTTTCTACATAAAAAGGTGTATTCACAGAATTAGCCATGTTGACGATGTCGGCATTTCTATTGAATTCGCGAAAACTTACTTTGTAAGTGCCGGGACCGGGAAATGTATGTTCTTTAAAATATATGTTGATTGCTCTCAGGTCGCCCAAATCTTCAAAATAATCAAATTCACCGGTTGGGAATTCATCTATTACTCCATCCCCGTAATTGATTTCTCCTCCTCCAAGTATTACACTAGATTCCAGGTCGGTATATCCGGTTACTAAAAAACGGTAGGAGTAATTTTGACAGGATATCAATTGAGCAGTAATCTCACCGGCCCTGATGTGCGTAGCAGCCAATTCATTGAAGTAGAGAATACCTAAAATGCCTGTAAAAAAAAAGAGAAACTGGTTTTTCATGCCTCGAAGTTACCGCTACTTTTATATTAAGTCAAATATTTAAAATTTAGTATGGTACAAACAAAAAAAAATCACAATAGGTTACATAATTGTCGCTAAAATGATATTTGTCATTTTTGGGTGAAAAGAAAAACAGCAACTTTGCAGCCTGAATTTTACAATGTTTTAATTCCCTACATTCACTTTAGTAATTTAATTAAATCAAAACAACATGAGTTGGATAGTTAAGTCTTTAACAAGTACCCTTGGACGAAAACTTCTGATGTCCCTGACAGGATTGTTCCTGATATCATTTCTCACGGTACATCTGATTGGTAATTTAGCCATTTTCAAACCTGACGGAGGAGAGTCTTTTAATGCCTACGCGGCATTCATGTCCACCAATCCGTTGATCAGCACTGTCTCCTACTTACTTTATGCAGGAATTGTTATCCACGTAGTGGTGGCATTTCTCTTATACTTCAGTAACAAGGCAGCACGTCCTGTAAAATACCGCAGCCTGAAGCCAAAAGAAAACAGCAGTTGGGAGTCCAGAAGCATGACGGCGCTCGGAATTTTAGTTCTTGCATTTCTTATCATACACCTAAAAGACTTCTGGTGGCAGTATAAACACAATCCCGGGTTTGAGTTTGCTATTGATGCCAACGGCAATCGAGATATTTATGCGTTGGTCGTTACTCAGTTCAAAACCACTTTTGCACTGATCAGCTATCTTATCGGTCTTCTCGTTTTGTTTTTCCATTTAAAGCATGGTTTCCAAAGCGCATTCCAATCCCTTGGGCTGGAGCATCATAAATATACACCTGCCATCAAGGCGCTCGGGTTGATATATTCTATTGTTGTTCCCATCGGATTCGCAACAATGCCGATCTACATTTACTTTATAAAATAGATTAGAAAAATAAACTCAATAGATATGCCTCTTGATTCGAAAATTCCTGAAGGCCCATTGGCCGAAAAATGGACGAAACACAAGTTTAATCTGAAGCTGGTGAATCCGGCAAATAAACGCAAGTACGATATCATCGTTGTCGGAACAGGTCTGGCCGGAGGAGCTGCCGCTGCATCTTTCGGTGAACTCGGCTACAATGTGAAAGCATTCTGCTATCAGGACAGCCCCCGAAGGGCACATAGTATCGCGGCCCAGGGCGGGATTAATGCGGCGAAAAACTATCAGAATGACGGTGACAGCATCTTTCGCTTGTTTTACGATACAGTAAAAGGTGGCGACTATCGCTCGCGCGAAGCCAATGTTTACCGACTTGCCGAAGTGAGCAACAATATCATCGACCAATGCGTGGCACAGGGTGTGCCTTTTGCCAGGGAATATGGCGGCTTGCTTGATAACCGGTCATTCGGAGGCGCTCAGGTATCCAGAACTTTCTATGCACGTGGCCAGACAGGCCAGCAGTTGTTGCTGGGGGCATACTCGGCTTTGAGCCGCCAGATTGCCTCCGGTAAAGTGACCATGTTTACCAGAAATGAAATGCTCGACGTTGTGATAGTCGATGGTAAAGCAAGGGGCATCATCACCAGAAATATGGTAACCGGTAAGGTTGAATCGCACAGTGCACACGTAGTAGTGCTGGCTACAGGCGGATATGGCAATGTATTCTTCCTGTCAACCAACGCGATGGGCTGCAATGCTTCTGCTGTGTGGCGGGCCTACAAAAAAGGCGCTTATTTCGCCAATCCGTGTTTTACCCAAATCCACCCGACTTGTATTCCCGTACATGGCGATCAGCAATCCAAACTGACCCTGATGTCGGAATCCCTCAGAAATGATGGCAGGGTATGGGTGCCCAAGACGGTAGAGATGGCTGAAAAAATACAAAAAGGCCAGATCAGGCCAACAGAAATTGCGGAAGAGGACAGAGATTACTACCTGGAGCGGATATATCCATCATTTGGCAACCTGGTTCCCAGAGATGTCGCCTCAAGAAATGCAAAAAACATGTGTGACGAAGGCAGAGGCGTAGGGGAAACCGGCCTCGCAGTTTACCTTGATTTCAGGGATGCGATTGAGCGCGATGGCAAAGAGGTTATCAAGGCAAAATATGGCAACCTATTCCAGATGTATGAGAAGATCACAGCTGATAATCCCTACACCACACCGATGATGATCTATCCCGCTGTGCATTATACCATGGGCGGGCTGTGGGTAGATTACAATTTAGAAACCACTATACCAGGCTTATTTGCCACAGGTGAGTGCAATTTCTCTGATCACGGCGCAAACAGATTGGGAGCTTCGGCACTCATGCAGGGGCTTGCCGATGGCTATTATGTCATTCCTTACACCATCGGGGATTATCTGGCAGGGATGCCCAACGCAAAAATTTCCACAGATCATCCCGAATTTCAAAAAGCGGAAAAGGAGGTAAAAGACCGAATTAATAAACTACTGAGTATCAATGGTAAGAGAACGGTAGATGATTTCCATAAAGCGCTTGGTAAGATTATGTGGGACAAATGTGGTATGTCGAGAAGTGAGGAGGGCCTAAAGGAGGCGAAAGTGGAAATTCAGAAACTCCGCGATGAGTACTGGAAAAATGTAAAGGTTCTTGGTGTGAATGAAGAATTGAATATGACACTGGAAAAAGCGCTTCGCGTGGCAGACTTTATGGAATTAGGCGAACTAATGGTTGATGATGCTCTTGACAGAAAGGAATCATGCGGTGGTCATTTCAGGGAAGAAAGCCAGACCGAAGAAGGGGAAGCCAAGAGGGACGACGCAAACTTTACCTATGTTTCGGCTTGGGAATATAAAGGTGACAACAAGCCTGCTCAACTTCATAAGGAAGAACTTGTATTCGAAAATGTTAAATTGACTCAAAGAAGCTATAAGTAATGGAAAAATTAAGGAATTATACCTTGAAAATATGGCGACAGCCAAATGCACAAAGTAAAGGTGAGCTTAAAACATATGAGATAAAAAACATATCCACAGGGAGTTCATTTCTTGAAATGCTCGATATTCTTAATGAGGAGCTCTCAGAGAAGGGTGAGGATCCCGTGCATTTCGACCACGACTGCCGCGAAGGTATTTGTGGTACTTGCAGCCTGTTTATAAATGGCAGGCCACACGGCCCTGAAGAGGAAATAACCGTATGTCAGTTGCACATGAGAACCTTCCCCGACGGATCGACCATCACGATCGAGCCATGGAGGGCAAAAGCATTCCCTATAATCAAGGACCTCGTGGTTGACAGGTCAGCGTTTGACAGGATCATTCAGGCAGGTGGTTTTGTTTCCATAAATACCGGTGTTTCCATAGATGCCAATGCGATTCCGATACCCAGGGCAAACGCTGAATTGGCCATGGATGCAGCTGCATGTATTGGCTGTGGGGCATGTGTGGCAGCATGTAAAAATGCATCGGCCATGCTGTTTGTCAGTGCGAAAATCTCTCAACTTGCATTATTACCACAAGGCCAGCCAGAGAGAAAAAGACGTGCCCTGGCTATGGTAGAGCAAATGGACAAGGAAGGATTTGGAGCATGCACCAACACAGGGGCCTGCTCTGCAGAGTGCCCGAAAGGCATTGATTTGTCAAATATTGCCAGAATGAATAGAGAATATTTCTTTGCTGTTGTTACAGCATAGTATTCAAAGTATATTATCAATTATATTTAAGGGGCGCTAAGCCCCTTTTTTGTTGCTTTCACATTGGACAATATGGATAACTCGAAAAACAAAATCGTCGTAAGTTGCTCACCCGGCCTGGTAGATCCCGTGGCTTCGGAACTCAAGCAACTCGGTTTTACCATAAACGGAACAGACCAGAAAGCTGTGATCACCGAAGGCACGATGCATGATGTGATGATGCTAAACTATAAAATGAGAACCGCCAATAAAATTCTCTGGCATATCACTTCATTCAAGGCTATTCATCCAAATCAATTATACAAAAATGCACGAAAAGTCCAGTGGGAGAAAATATTGAAGGCAGATGGATATTTCAGTATTGATTCGTTTGTAAAGAATAATTTTATCAAAGACACCAGATTTGCCAACCTCAAACTAAAGGATGCCATCGCCGACAGATTTGTGGACAAAATGGGCAAACGACCGGATTCAGGTTCCGGAAAAGATGAGGCTGTCATTTTTTTGCGATGGGTAGAGGATTTTGTTGAACTTTATGCCGATACTTCCGGGCAGTCCATTGCCAGGCACGGTTATCGCAAATTTCCGGGCGCAGCGCCACTAATGGAAAATCTGGCGGCAGCCATCATACAAACTACCACTTGGGACAAGGCATCGCACTTCGTGAATCCCATGTGCGGAAGCGGCACCCTGGCCATTGAGGCGGCACTAATGGCGTTGGGCGTCTATCCCGGGAAATTCAGAAAGCAATATGGCTTTCAATATCTGGCCGGATTCGATTATAAAGATTGGTATGCACTGCGCGATCAGATCGAAAGCGGGAAAACAACCAATCAGCTGGATTTTAAAATAATTGCATCAGACATAAGCAGAAAAGCCATTGGCATTGCGAGAGATAATGCCAGATTGGCCGGCGTGGATCACCTAATCGATTTTAAGGTTTGCGCTTTTCAGGATACCATGATTCCGGAGGGCAAAGGAGTTGTAGTAATGAATCCGGAATATGGCGAGCGCATGGGCGATCTGGATAAACTGGAAACGACGTATAAAGAGATCGGCGATTTTATGAAGCAAAAATGCAACGGCTATATGGGCTACATTCTTACCGGAAACCTTGATCTGGCAAAAAAAGTGGGCTTGCGTACAAAGAGCCGCACTACCTTTTACAATGGCAAAATAGAATGCCGCCTGCTTGAATATGAAATGTATTGAGTCAATGCATACTGGAAAAGCCGAATATTTGATATTGGCAAATCAGGACAATTCTGAGTTTTTATCTAAAAACGCTATTTTGTAAGTGCGTTTCGATTTGTATTTCAACATGAGTTTTTGTCGAATCCGCAGAATTTGCCATATTCAGGAATTCGAATAATTTTTCAATTATTACTATGACCACATTTTCAAGAAGAAATTTCGTACAGACCGCAGGCCTTTCAACAGTCGGCGCAGTGGCCTTCCCCATTTCGTCTGTTGCTAAAACAAAACAGGCAATCAACGCCCCCGATCAATTGACGGTTCTGTTCCAGGGCGATTCCATTACCGATGCCGGAAGAGATAAAGCCGCTTATTATCCGAATGACGTGGCAGGAATGGGCCGCGGGTATGTTTTTCAGATCGTTTCACACCTTTTGGGCACCCAACCCGGTAAAGACTGGAAATATTATAATCGCGGAATTAGTGGACATAAAGTGTATCAGCTTGCCCAACGATGGGATGATGACTGCCTGCAACTGAAACCACATGTGCTCAGTATTTTGATTGGCGTGAATGATTTTTGGCATACACTGAATAATTACAAAGGCACCGTGGAGGTGTATGAATCTGATTTCAGAAGTTTGCTGGACAACACACTAAATGCCTTCCCAAATTTAAAACTCATAATAGGGGAGCCCTTCGCCGTAAAAGGCGGCACGGCCATAGATGACCGGTGGTTCTCCGAATTTCCAAAATACCAGGAAGCCGCCCGAAAAGTAGCTCGTGATTATGAGGCCGAATTTATTCCTTATCAAAAAGTATTTGACGATGCATTGCAACAAGCACCGGCAGCTTACTGGTGTCCGGATGGTGTGCACCCTTCCATGGCCGGCGGATACCTGATGAAGGAGGCATGGATAAAACACTTTTCAAGCCTCTATCCGTGATGAGGGCATAGCTAACCTTGATCCAATGAAAACCCGGAACTTCCTTCGATTCATAATTATTTTTACACTTATGACCGGTTGGGCAATGCAATCGCTTGCAATGCAACCGGATACAATCTCCATCAACCAGGATTTAAACCTGACTGATTTTGACCAAAGATTAGTTTTTGGCGTAGATCCCGATAAATCAAAAACAATTCAGGCGATTCAGGATTCTGATTCCTTCTTTTCAGCTAAATACAATCGCGAATACCTGCAGGGGGGCAACATATGGGCAAAGGTGGTCATCAACCACCAGTCCGAATTGCCAACTGACTACATTCTCGAAGTAAAGGGCTACAAGGAAGTAATTGTTTATGTAAGAGTAGCAGGTGAGGAGGAATATCAGACGAAAAGAACCGGCAGATATGTTCCTTTCCCGGAAAATGAATTAAAAAAATACAATAGCAGACGGAATAAAGTTGAATTGAATCTCAAAGGTCAGACGACCTATGAATTATTGATCTTTTATGCTGATCCCGGAATAGATAAAATTCAAATAGGTTTAAAGATTGCTCAAAAGAACAGGTGGCAATTTTTCTATTCTGAAATCGACAAAAATAAGAACTTATTGCTCGGCGTATTTTTTGGCATTACCATCATTCTGGCATTTATCAATCTGTTTTACTACTTTTTCCTGCGGGAATTGACCTATCTGGCTTACTTCATTTACTTGCTGACACTGGTAATGTTTGAGGGCTCACGCTATAGCTTGCTCGATGCGATCTTACTGTCAAGGATTCCCGTGGGGAGCTTAATTGCCGAAAATTGCGTGCTGCTTCTTTCAGTGATTGCCTATCTGGTGTTTTTGAAAAAATTCATCAGTCTGGAGTCGCGATTCCCGGGTTGGAATAAGATCATCAATGCAATGATCTACATTCTGGCAATGGGGATTCCGCTTGTTGTGCTGGTGATGGGAGTGCTGGAATATCCCAGAACTGCTATTGAATTGCGCAATTACACCATTTTGATCACACTTCCTTTTATCATCTCATTTCTTTTTTCCATCGCAAAAACCGGAGATAAAATTGACAGGGTTTTTGTAATTGGTTCTTTTGTCTTATTGCTAACGGGACTGACAAGCATCCTGCTCGACCTGTTCCATCCTGCGACGCTGTATCCTGATATTATTTTTCAGACAGGAACGATAATTGAAATCCTGATCTTCGCGATTGCTCTGAGCATGAAATCCAGAGATGGTGAAATTCAGCAGAAGGAGACGCAACTTAAACTGATCGATCAGCTCAAAGAAAACGAACGGCTGCAATTATCAATAAACAAAGAGTTGGAGGTGAAGGTGAACGAGCGAACAAAGGAGATTCAGGCACAGAATGAAGAATTAATGACCCAACAGGAAGAGCTTGCAGGCCACCGTGATATGCTGGAATCACAAAACAAAATCATTTCTGAAAGCATGGAAGAAATGCAGCTGATCAGGATGCAGTTGGAGGAATTGGTGGAGCAGCGGACCCTTGAGCTCAAAAACACCAATAGCGAGCTGCTTCAGCGAAATGATCAACTTGAGCAGTATGCCTACATCACAGCCCACAACCTTCGTGGCCCGGTTGCGCGACTAAAGGGGCTCGTTCATATTTTTGATAAAACTGTAGGAGTAAGTTCAGAAAACAAGGAAGTGGTGCAAAGGATTGTAAATTCAGTCCTGGAAATGGATGAGGTGTTAACGGATATGAATGCCATTCTGGAATTAAAAAATCAACATTATGGCAAGACAGTACAGGTCGATATAAAAATTGTGCTGGAAAAAGTAAAAAAGATACTTCAGGATAATATTCATGAATCCAATGCCCGTATAAATGAAAAACTGGAATGCCGTTATATTTTTGGAAATGCCCCATATATCGAGAGCATTTTTTATAACCTGCTCAGCAATGCCATCAAATACCGCGAAGAAAGCAGGGAACTAATTATTGATATTGTGGCATTCAGCAACGAAAGCGACATCGTGCTGCAAATCACTGACAATGGCGTTGGTATCGATCTCGATCGTTTTGGTTCAAAAATATTCGGCTTGTATCAGCGGTTTCATGATCACGTGGCCGGTAAAGGTCTTGGATTGTACCTGGTGAAGACGCAGGTGGAAGCGATGGACGGCAAGATTACCGTTGACAGTATGCCGGGGCAGGGCACAACTTTTACAATCGTATTTCCAGCAAGTGTTTCGCAATAGGATTTATTTGCAATTTCGCTTTCGGTAATTGCTTCCCTGCCAACAACCAATCCTAAAACAGCAGACCTATTTCTTATTCAAATCCCATCAATTTATCATGGAAAATCCATACATTCCTCATGAACATTTTGCCTGGAATCATGTTAATATCTCATGTTTGGAATATTTAAGAAAAAGTCAGAACTGGAAAAACTCCAGGAAAAATACAAAAAGGTTTTAGAGGAATCTTACAAGCTTTCCCATACCAATCGTGCGGCCAGCGACCAGAAAGCCGTAGAGGCAAACGATATCCTGAAACAAATAGAACTGTTACAACAAAAGTCATAGGAGGCCAGTAGCTATAACGATTCTTGTATTTATTAAAAGTGGATATTCGGAAAGCAGTGGATGCAAAAAACGGATTTGAGGTTCTTTACAATTAAGGATTTTCAATACAAGCTCGCAGGCTTCCGGGTTTTCAATCAAACTCCACAACTGTAATGCCGGCGCCACCTCGATCAGCATGCTCATCGTGAAAGCGCTTAACCTGCCTCACCTGGTTGAGTTCGTTTCTGATTACCTGTCTCAAAATACCATCTCCTTTGCCATGAATGATGCGCACCTCCGGGGTGCCGAAGAGGATGGCATTGTCCAGGAAGCTGTTGAGAAGGGGAAGTGATTCCTCGGCTCGTTTGCCGCGGATGTCCAGGTCAGAGCTGAAATTTGCACGCCGCTCAACAAGATTGATGCCCTTGATCACCGCTCTTGTTTCCACTTTTTTGGCCTGACCTCTTGATATTTTTTCGAGCCTGCCGAGTTTTATCTTCGATTTCAGGTCGCCAAACACGACCTCTGCGTCATTTTTTCCCACCACAATTACTTCACCAACCGGTTCCTGTCCGATGATGCGAACTAAATTTCCCTTGATAATCTTTCCGCTGACAACTTTGATTTTTTCTTCATTTTTTACCGGTGCTTCAATTATTATTTCCTCGTCAAACACTTTCAGGTCTTCGCGAAGTTTTTTGGTTATTTGCTTTTCGGCTTTGTTTTCCCGTATCTGGCGTATCAGGTTTTCTACTTTCTGATTGGTTTGTTTGAGCAGGTTTTTTGCTTCCTGCCTGGCCTGGTTCAGAATATCTTTTTTCTTTTGATCCATTTCCATCTGGAGAATTTTGTAATTTTCTATGGTTTTCTCCAGCAAGCGGTTTTGCTCACCCAACTTTTTTCCTTGCTCCTCAAAATTCTTTTTTTCGTCTTCCAGCTCAGTAAGCAGCCGGTCGAGCTGCACGGCGTCGGTACCGACCTTTTGCTTCGCAGCACGGATGAGGTTTTTTGGCAATCCTATCTTTCCCGCAATTTCCAGCGCAAACGAGCTGCCCGGCTTGCCTGTTTCAAGCATATAAAGCGGCTCAAGCTTTTGCACATCAAAACGCATACGTCCGTTCACCATGGCAGGATGTGCATCGCCCAGTTTTTTGAGGTTGTTGTAATGTGTGGTGATGACACCAAAGCCCTGGGAAATTGACAGTTGTTCCAGCATGGCCTCGGCAATTGCACCACCAAATTGCGGGTCTGTGCCGCTACCGAATTCATCGATCAGAAAGAGCGAATTTTTGGATGTGAATTTAAGAAAATGGTGCATTGATTTCAAATGCGAACTGTATGTACTCAGGTCATCTTCGATCGATTGCTCATCGCCTATATCGATAAAAATATCTTTAAACACCAGCGTTGACGATCCCTCCATCACGGGAATGGGCAATCCGCACTGATACATATATTGCAACAAACCAATGGTCTTCAGACAAACGGATTTGCCACCGGCATTGGGCCCGGAAATCAGCAGTATGCGTTGGTGCCTGTCAAGTTTTATGGTAAGCGGCACAACTTTTTTCCCTTGTTTTTCCAGCGCATTTCTGAGCACCGGATTGGATGCGGCAACCCACTCAAGCTTACCTTCTCTATTTGTTTCCGGTACCCGGGCATCCAATTTAATCGAGAGTTTTGCTTTTGATTTTACGAGGTCAAGTATGCCGAGTATTTTATAACTCACCGCAATGGACTCCCTGTGAGTGCGGATAGAATCGGTCAGGTCTTTCAGTATCCTTAAAATCTCCCTTCTTTCAGCATAGGATAATTCTTTGAGATCGTTGTTAATCTCCAGCACTTCCGCTGGTTCGATAAAAAGGATATTTCCGGATGCAGAAGTATCGTGTATAAAGCCTTTAACGGAACGCTTATATTCTGCCTTCACCGGCATCACGAGTCGCCCACCCCGGATTGTAAGTGAGCTGTCATCGGGCATCATATCGACTTTGCGGGCTTCCCTGATTACACGGTCAAGTGTTTTACGGGCTTGTAATTCAAATTTTTTTATCTCCGATCTGATTTTTCTCAACTCGGGAGAGGCGGATTCTTTTATTTCACCTTTATCGTCTATACATAATTCAATTTTACGGACTAACTGCTGATCATAATTAATGGCTGACGCAAGGGCGCAAATTTCAGTAAACTGTCCGGGCAGTGAATCAATAAACTTTGACCAGCCCCGGAAAAGAAAAAGTGATTTCTGAATATCCGCAACTTCATTCGTTTCCAGCACCAGACCTTCGACCCTGAGCTTATCCAAAATATCACGAATATCCGGGTAGCCCAATGATGGTATGGTTTCACCTGATGTGATCAGCATCATAAATTCACCCGCCTGGCGACAGAGTTTAGTGATTATTTCCTTATTGGAAGAAAATCGCACTTTTTCCACATTCAGCCTGCCCAATTCACCGGAGCACCCATTTATGAGCCACTCACGGATTTTATCGAAACCGATTTTTTGTTCTATGTCCTGGGGGTATAGCATCCCGATTGTTAGTGGTCCTCGTCTGCGGTAATCAGTCTTTCTTCAAGGCTGAGCGAATCGGCGATGATTTCATACACTTTGGTGAGCCCGGGCACATCGTCCATGTAATACAAAAAGCTTTTTCGATAGAGGGAATCTTCAAGATTGTGTTTTTTCAAGAGTTCTTTTTCGTAGTGCTCAAACACAATTTTTGTCGAATCGAGTGAGAGCCTGAGATCCTTGATTTGTGCTTCCAGAATGTAGAGGTCTTTCAGAAAAACGGCAACTTGTTCCATGGTGTACAAACCTTTGGGGTTTTGAGGTTTTTTTTTGGAACAGACCATGCAGGTCAGAAGCATGAGGATTAAAAAAACTTTTTTCACGGGTGAAAATTACTTAAATAAGTTCTAATTTTAAAGCCAAAACTGTGGCAATGCGGGCGCTGGTAAAGAAGCTTAGGAAATATCAAATTCAAATAAGAAAAGCAATCAACAACCAGATGCAGGGTGACTTTCATTCTGTATTTAAGGGATCCGGTCTGGAGTTTGACGATGTGCGGGCTTATCAATACGGCGATGATGTGCGGTCGATCAACTGGAATGTAACGGCAAAAGGCCATGGTACCTTTGTGAAAACCTATAAGGAGGAAAAGGAGCAAATTGTGTTTTTTCTACTTGATGTGAGCGCTTCTCAGGAAATCGGCAACCCCAGTTTTCAGAAAATTGATATTGTGAAAGAAATTTGCGGCGTGCTTTCGCTGTCAGCCGTTCAGGAACAAAGTCAGGTTGGTCTGATTTGCTTTTCTGATCAGAAAGAAAAGTACATTAAGCCCGGAAAGGGCGAAAAGCATGTATTTGGTTTTGTATCCGATCTCTTTTCCCTGAAACCCGGATCGCTCAGGACAGACCTTGCCAAATCAATTCTTTATACACTGAATCTGCTGAAGCGAAAATCGGTCGTGATCATGATTTCAGACTTTATCGACGAAGGATATGAACATAATCTCAAAGCACTTGCTGCAATGCACGACCTGGTTGTGATCCACATCAGCGACAAACGCGAAACCCAACTCCCGAGACTTGGCATCGTGCCGCTGCTCGATAAGGAGACGCGCAAAACCATTTGGACGAACACGAGTTCGCCTCAATTCAGGGCCGGGCTTCGCGAAACATTCGAGGGAAATGCATTGGATTTAGAAAACTTCTGTCGCAAACAACGGGCAAACTATGTGAATATTTTTACCGACGAAGACTACGTGCCAAAACTTATTAAATTATTCAGGGTAAGGAATAAATCGAAGAAAATTGCATAGGAAAACAATCAATCTTCTTTTTTTCATTATTGTAAATCAAATCTGTTTTGCTCAGGGACTGGAGCCGAATGGTCGCTTTTTGCAGAGAGAGACCAGGGTTGGGGAACAACTTGAATTTGCTCTTTCCGTCAGGTACGATAGAAATACCACAATCGTATTTCCTGACAGCCTGTACAGGTTTGGCAATTTTGAATACAACCACAGGCGTTTCTTCCCGACCAGATCAGACAGTGTATTTAGTTTCGACAGCGTCGTGTTCAACCTTTCTACCTTTGAAATTGATTCCATTCAGTATTTGCAACTGCCGGTTTTTGTGATTAAAGGTCGCGATAGTCTGGCGATTTATTCGAATATGGATTCCGTGGTGCTGGTGCAGACCGTCACCGAAATGCCGGAAAATCCTGAAATGAAAAGCAATACTGATCTGGCCAAAATCAGCAGACAGATAAATTATCCTTACATTTTGGTGGGGTTGGGGATCTTGATAGTTCTCGGTTTGGTGGTGATACTATTTTTTGGTCAGCAAATCGCCAGATGGTGGCGCGTATTTTTATTGCAACGCGCGCACAGGAAATTTATCGAGCGTTTTTACAACCTGATGAGGGATATTTCCGGCAACAATCCTTCAAATACGGTTGAGCATGTATTAGCTGTTTGGAAAAATTATCTGGAGAAATTGGAGAAACAACCGATTTCAAAACTCACGACAAAGGAAATTCTGGTGCTACACGCAAATGAGCAACTAAGGGATCACCTTAAAAGGATAGACAGGAGTATTTATGGCGGCGAAAAAGGCAATGATCTTTTTTCGAGTTTTGACTATCTGATGCGGTTTTCGGTTGATGTATATAATGATAAGATCAGGGAAATAAAAAACAGATGATATATGCCTGAGCTGAAAGAGTGGTTTTCATTATCATGGTTTTATCCATCTACATTTCAGAATTACATCTGGGAGTATAAGTTTATGCTCATGCTTTTGCTGGGCATACCAATCATTTTTTTGATAAAATGGCTGATTCAATACCGTTTAAGGCAAAAACTAACAATCGCCTTGCCTGAACGAAGGATAAAGTCCGACTTGATCAGCGTTCTCCGGTTTATACCCGATTTCCTGATCGCCCTGATCATGGCCTTATTAATTGTAGCTTTGGCCCGTCCGCAAACGACAAACGAAAAGGTAGAGCAATGGACCGAAGGGATCGACATCATGCTTGTGATTGATATTTCCCGATCTATGACCATTCAGGATTTTAAGCCTAACCGGCTGGAGGCCGCCAAGGAAGTTTCGAAACAATTTATCTCCGGGAGATTTCAGGACAGGATTGGCCTGGTTATTTTTTCGGGCGATGCCTACTCATTGGCACCGCTTACGCTCGACTACAAACTGCTCAATGTGTATATCGATGACATTTCGTTTGATATGATCGAATCGTCCGGAACAGCAATTGGCAGCGCGCTGGCTGTAGCCACCAACCGCATGCGCGAATCTGAGTCGAAAACAAAGGTGATCATACTATTGAGTGACGGCGACAGCAATGCCGGGAATATTGATCCGATTACTGCTGCTGAGATTGCAAATGCTTTTGACATAAAAATTTATACCATAGCTGTGGGGAGGGAAGGGCGGGTACCTACCGGTAAAAATGTGTTTGGCCAGACTGTTTACAGCGACAATACCATGGATGAAACGACACTGCGAAAGGTAGCGGAAATTGGTGAGGGGCAGTTTTTCAGGGTGTCGGATAATAAGGCATTGGAAGATGTTTTCCGGCTCATCGATCAATATGAAAAAGCAGAAATTAAGGAAAGCCGGTTCAAAGACACCACCGATTATTATGAAGTATATCTGAAATGGGCCATCCTGATATTTCTGATCTGGATTGCACTCAAATCGACCTTCATCAGCAATGTTCTAAAAGATTAGCCCGCTAAATCCATCTGAATTTTCACACTCTCTCGTCTTCGTGAGGCCGCTTCGGAGGAGCCAATGAACGAAAAATGTACAAAATCACCAGCTCGGAATAATTGTAGACAACTGACATCATTTTGGCATTCCTAAAAGTTGAGTATCAATATTTTCTATGCCCTGTCTCCCTCATAAGCTCATTAAGATCAATTATGAAACCATCCAAAATCCGATTTTTTTTGTGATGAATAATCCTGGTTAATCAGATAAGTTGCATCAAAACCTGATATAGGAAAATATTTACAGGCTCCGCAAATTGTAGGCTGCAAAATCAGCTTTTCTGTTTAGTCAAACAACGATTTTAGCTTATTGAACCCTTCCTTGAAAGACTCACCAGCTTCTTCCCATTTTTCTTCCGTAGCATCAGCCAACTCGTCATACTTAGCCATCACTTCATTTCTTTTGGCTTTCAAAGCTGCCAGTTTCTCTTTGAACTGGACTTTAGCTTCCGCTTTAGCACTTTCAATTTTGGCCTCCCAAACACCAATTTGGTCGTCCATTTCATCAATCTGTTTTTTTAATTCTTCTTTCTTCATCGTTTTAAAATTTAAATGATAATGACATTTCCTACTTGTGAAGCTTTTCAGATTCCGTTCCTGTGAAATGTGTGGCTACTTTGTTTTGTCGGCAGTAGTTATGATTTCCTCAATTCCACAATCAGAATTCCAATTTTGCTATTCAGACCCATTACCGGAGTTATTATTTTAACGATGCCATCTTCTTTTAATATGGTCGATGAGTTCAATTCAAAATTTAATTCACCGGTGTATGTAATGCCTTCATGCTTTTTGTCAGATGACAGTAAAACCATCTTATCCTCAGGCTTTATTAAATAAACCAGGTCTGCCCCCGATTTCTTGACAAATACTGTTAAAAGCTGGTTTAGATTTTCTGTATTGTTTCGTAATAACTCACTTCTCACTGACCAGGAGAATACTTCTGTGGCAAATTCGAGATGATTAATTTGCAGCGTGTCGATTTTGCTTTCATATTGTGTAGTCAGTTGTGTTTTTTCATTATTGAAATTTTTCCTGGTAATGCTCAGCTTCACAGAAAGCCAAATGAAAACAACTATCAATAATACGGCTAATACGATTGCTGCCTTATTGTTTACTATAAAATCCATGAGGTTATCCATAACTTTTCCTATTGTTTAATTTTTTGTTGATTCACTATTATTTTCCTTCGAATCATTTTTCCTTCTGTGCTTATATATTGCTGTCATAAATTGTATCTAACTTTTTTTCTTGTTTGACTTTTGAAATGATAGTTTTTTTAGCATCGAAAAAACAATCCCACCCGAAATTGCACCTAATACATATAAAAGAATGCTTGCTACAGACAAAGGAATTTCTAAGTGCCAGTTTAAAAAACTCAGCTTTATCATTTTCATGTTTTGAACAGCAAACAGAATTACTGCGCCAAAAAAGATCAATAGTAATATCGATTTAAATAATCGCATTTTTGCAGCCCCTACTTGTTAAAAGCAGTTCGTGAAATCTCTAAACCTAAAGGATAAGTCAAGTCACCCCGGTCTTCTGCAGTAATAAATATTTCTCTTACGTTAAAGGGAGTTGTTGTCTTTAAAATAGACTTCTTTTTGTTTTTAGCTTTTAATTGCCCAATATTTTTCGTCATACCATTATCAGCGACTATCCAGACACTATAATTGTTTTTTGGCGGGATTAACCTGTTGGGATCGGCCAGATTATTGGCCGTTAATTCAATTAAGTAATTTTTATGCTTATCCTGTTTTTTCTTGGCTGTAATGTCTGCTGCCGGAACCATCTGGGACACCGGGAACTTTGCAGTGGATACACAAGATGTCAATAAAGCAATGACACCAATAATCGCGAAGCTTTTAATTGTTTTCATAATTT
>CAYZWN010000061.1:0-4040 GCA_964482185.1 uncultured Roseivirgaceae bacterium | reverse complement strand
TTTTCGGATTCTGCCGTTAAAATCTTATTGTTTTAATCAATTAAAATCCTTATTTCGACTCTGCGTTCATCATCTATAATTTTTTCCGACGCAAACGCATCACCAAAATTCTGGAAGTATATATTTTCTTTCCCTATCCAGGGAATAATCATTTCCGATATATAATCAAGCCGTAAAGCGGTCATTTTTTTGTTTACCGATTTGCTTCCTGAGCTATCAGTATATCCTGAAAGGATTATTTTTGCTGCTCGTTTATTTTCTAACACTTCTTTAATCTGGCGTAATATATAATCTTCTTTGAGGGGTTTTAGTTCCCCCATCCGGTAATTTGCAACGATCAAGATTGTATCAGTTTTTATTTCATTACCAACAATACTTTCTTCTGTCTGAATAGGAGTATCAAGCGTGTCCCGGTAGGGATATTTCTCTTCTTCAAGGCTTAATAATCGATCTGTCAACAATTGTATTGTGTCTTGTAAAGCTTGTATTGTGTCGGTATTTAATGAATCGGGGATATGAACTTCTGATGAGTCATTTTTTTCAGTCTGTTTATTAATAAAAACCGTATCAGTTACCGGCTGATCCTGTAAGTTTTGATTTTGGCTCTGCACTATTTTTGTTGTGTCATCTTTGGATTCGCTCAACTCTTTTGATGAATGGCCAGCTTGAAGACTTAGTGATGGTTGGACTATTAATCCGGTTCGGGCATTTGGGTTCTGTACCGGCGTGTTGGATATGGCATTTTGAGTGGGCCTTGCCGAATTTTGTTGAAATCGAATCTGCTCGCCCCCCGACTGAGTGGGTTGTATTGAGAGCGGTTCAGATTGCCGACTGCTATACTCTGAAGGAGATTCTTCCATAGTTTTATTCGCATAAGCAGGGTCTGATTGAGTTTTGTTGATGTTTTGCAGTTCGTAAACTTGTTGGCGCAATAAATTAATTGTATCACGCTGGCTTATGAATAACTCTGAAGTCAAATACCCTGTTTGAGGAGTGTCTTCGTTGAACTGTTTAGTTGCTTCTGTAGTAAAAAAAACAGTATCGGATTTCAATCCGGCTAATTTTTCGAGTTCCGAAATATGATTTAACATCATATCTATCGTATCGTTTTTTGCCTCAATCTGTGGCGTTGAGTCACTTAAGTATTGCAACGTATCCCTGGGTTGTTGGTCATGGGTAGTGTTATTATTTTCAATGGTCGTGTCAGACTTTACCAACAATTGTTTTTGAAGCTCCATTACCTGGTAGCGCAACTTTTGTACGGAATAGTTAATAGCTGTATGCAACTCCTTATCCTGGAACTGATGATTGTTATCAGAAGTTATTTTAAATAATTCCTCTGATTGAGATTCGTCAACGGATATTGACCGTGTAATTGCCGCAGTATCTGACATAACAGGTGCGTAAACATCCTCTAAAACCAGTTGTGTTTCATCTGTGGAAATAGTGTCCGTGACAGACGTTAGATTGTCTGTGTAAAGGCCCACATATCTCGGTGCCTGCACCTTGCATGCATTCAGAGCAAATAAAACAATGCCTGCAAGAGCAATTCGTCTTATTTTTTTATTCCCATCCATAGATTTAGTTCCAAGGCCAAACCGGCCGTGGGTATCACGGTTAAATTATCAAAACCCTGACTGCCTTTTTCTCCCAAAACAAGCACGCCTGCGTTAAGACGGACTACTTTAAATATCCTGAACCCAAGTGCGGTGTATAACGGCAGGTTTACACTCGGAGATACATATTCAGTTCCGTTGGCATCAGTAATAGGTTTGAAAAGCACTCCGGCAGAAATTCCAAAAGAATCCAACATGCGTGTTTTTGAGGCAAGTTTGCTTTTGCTATTGAATGGGATGCTTAGGCCGATTCCCGGAGTAACATCAATGTTTTTTACATCCATATTGTTGATGTCAACAGATTTTTCCCAGGCGTACATGCCAACATTTATGGGCAAAGTAAAGGGCTCTTTATCTGTCTCAACCGACGTGATGTTTGCCTGTCTGTAATGTTGGACCAATTGACTGTTGATAAAAGGCGTAAGCTCGGAACGGATTAGACTGACAAGATGTTCCACCTTTTCGGATACTAAAATATTTGCTATACTATCTTTTCCCAGATGGTCTGTCTTTTTAAAAAACCTTCCAAATCTGAAATCGCTTTGTTTTTTTAACTCTTCAAGTACAAGGGTCGAAGGAGCTTGTATGGGTATTGAATTTTTCGACTCATAATGCTTAAACGACTCGGTGATAAGTTGCTCTATTTTATTAAATACGTGTTTGGGTTTATTAATAACGACGTTTTTCCCGTCAAAAAAGATATTGTTGATCAACAGGAACCGTATTCGTTCCTCCACATTTTTAAGAAGTTCTTCTTTTGGTTTAGCTGACAGAAGTTTATAAGTAACAATCGCTAAATCATACTTTGTATTCGATCTGAGAATTGCCGGCACAACAATGTTAAATGTTCCTGATTGGTTAGCGTCAATTCTATTCCAGTCAAAAGAATGCAAAACGTAGTCTTTGTCTGCATAGTAAATGTTAACTTTTACAAACTCGATATCCTGTCCTAACTCTCCCTGAATTAAAAATGGCTGGTCAAAGGGGATACTTGGATTGTTTTTAAATGATCCTGACTCAAAGTCTATTTTAACGACTCTTTCCTGAGCCATAATTTGGATTAATGAACCGATCATCAATCCAAAAAGTAAAATTGAATTCTTCATTTTTCTCTGCATCTATTCTATTATGCAAAGATACAGCGTTAACAAACTGAATAATTTGCCAAATCGAAACAAGCCTTTTCGAGCGCGTAAAAAACCTGATTAAGACTTTTTGAGTTGAGAGGGTGCAAAACCGAACCTTTCCTTAAAGCGCAGGCTAAACATTGAAACACTTTTATAACCACAAGCAGTGGCTATTTCCTTTACGCTCAGGCTTTTATCATCTAATAGACTCTTTGATTTATTTAGGCGTTCACTTCTGAGGATTTCAGAAAAGGTTTTGCCATACAGTTTTTTAAAACCTGTTTTTAATTTGGTTTCGTTGGTGCCAATGGTTCTGCTAATTAAGTTTAGTGTCAGTTCTTTTTCGCAATTTTGATGAACAAAATCTTTTGCTTTTTTAATTAACTCTACATCGACTTTTCGTAAAACATTTGGGTCGTAACCATATAACAGTTCGTTTTTACATTGCACAGTTTGCAGCCATAACAATTCCAAAACTTTTGATTCAAGAAAGAATCTTTTCACAATACCTTCTGCCTCGGAGCTAATAATTTCATTATAAGTATCTGTAATACTAAGCGTGTAAGAGCTATGATAAATAAAATCTTCTTCCATCTGCTTGCTGATAAACACATCCATGAGCTCCTTTGGTAATCCGATAACCTCATTTTGCATGTTCAAGGTAAACCTGAGCTTATTAATTTCTATAAAAAACAACTCAAGATTTTTTTGAACAGGGATAGTAAATATCTGGTTGTGGCTTCCTTTTACAGCCACAATGGATGAATAGCCGGATGATAGTCTGGTTCTTAACTTTTTCGTCAAGTTGAGAATTAGTTCACCTTGTTTAAGGAATATATATCGTATAAAATCATTACTCGTTCCGGCAAATTCTATCTGGATCAATTTCGATATATCTCCCGTGAGGATATTGAAAATTAAACCATTTCCGAAGTCGTAACTTTTGTATGATAGATTACCTGTTTTCCTGGCAACCGTGCTGCTGCCCTCAAACCCACTCGATTGATATTTGGCATTAAAACGCTCCTTAAAATAATTATGCAGCGACCTTGATGAGCTGTCTATAACTTCTATTTTCATCGTCTTAAAACTAATAATTTCTGTATGCTATTGGAAATAACCATTGTATAGATTGAATGGTGAATATTAATCAAATCGACCTTCATCAGCAATGTTCTAAAAGATTAGCCTGTAAAATCTCCTGATTTGAACTTACATTCCTCAAATTTCCGGTTCACTTTACTCTTCCAGAACGGCCCGTTTTTAAAGAAGATGACTGTGCGCACACCCAGGTTGT
>CAYZWN010000060.1:0-21372 GCA_964482185.1 uncultured Roseivirgaceae bacterium | reverse complement strand
GGGGTGTTGTAATAACTCTTTCATTTTTAAATAACCCGGCTTTCCTGATGTTGTCAAGTTCAGCTTGCAATGCGGGTTTTAGTGTTTCGTACATATCTCTATTCTTATCGTTACCGAAATTTTATTATCCAGACCGTTGGCGAAAATTTATTTCTCAAAATATTAAATATCAAACATTTCTTACTTTCCAATGTTGGCTTTGCCAATGAATCTTTGTTTATCAAATTGCAATTCAAATCGCAATTTCGCCATTTTATTGAATATATTTCAATGAATGGTCTAATCTCGAATAATTATTTATAATTTCACAAAATATTTTAGATTTGAGCTAATTTTCGGTTTGAAACATTTGCAAGTGTATCAAAGTCTTTATTAATAAATAATTCTGATATGGAAAGAATTCTGGTAACCGGAGCTTTGGGTCAATTGGGCACCGAATTGGTGGAAGGCTTGCAGCAGGCATTTGGTATCGACAGTGTAATTGCCACAGACATTCATCCACCGATTAACAATGGATTTCATGGGCACTTCCAAACCATGGATGTGCTTGAAAAAGACCATCTGTCACAGATTATCAGAAAACATCGGATTACTGAAATCTACCACCTGGCAGCGATACTTTCTGCTAATGCCGAAAAATCCCCGCAATTGGCATGGCGCATTAATATGGATGGCCTGCTCAATATCCTTGAATTAGCCAGGGACCAACAAATCAGCAAGGTTTACTGGCCGAGTTCCATTGCAGTTTTTGGCCCTGATTCGCCTAAAGAAAACACGCCACAATATACTGTCATGAATCCGAATACGATTTATGGTGTTACGAAAGTCGCCGGAGAGCAATTGTGCGCATATTATTATCAAAAATATCAACTCGATGTGCGAAGCATTCGCTATCCCGGGCTGATCGGCCACAAGTCCCTGCCCGGTGGAGGCACTACAGATTATGCGGTTGAGATTTTTTATGACGCTCTGAAAAATGGCTCATATTCCTGTCCGCTCAGCGCTGATACCGCATTGCCCATGATGTATATGCAAGATGCCGTACGCGCTACTTTTGAACTGATGGCGGCTGACCGCCAAAATATTTCAGTGAACACGGGTTATAACCTGGCCGGAGTCAGCTTTACGCCGGCCAAAATAGCCGAAAGTATCAGACAATTTATTCCTGAATTTGAAATCAGCTATCAACCTGATTTCCGGGATAAAATTGCCGCATCATGGCCAGACAGCATAGATGATGGTGCTGCTCAAAAAGACTGGAAATGGAAAGTGGCATACGATCTCAATCGGATGACGGAAGAGATGATATGCCACGTCAGGGAAAAACAGCTTGTGAAAACTGCCTAAGCCACTACCTGCGCGTCAAGCTTTTTGGCAAGCACCGCCTTTGGCACAGCGCCTATTTGCTTATCCACGACTTCATTGTTTTTAAATATCAGTAAGGTTGGAATGCTTCTGATACCATATTTCACCGAAATTTCCGGGTTGGCATCTACATCCACTTTCCCAATTACTGCTTTGCCATCGTATTCGTCTGCAAGTTGCTCTACGATCGGGCCGATCATTTTACAGGGACCACACCATTCAGCCCAGAAATCGATGAGTATCGGTTGTTCGGATGCCAGGATTTCGCTGTAGTTCGAATCCGTAATTTCAATTGCTTTTGCCATAATTATTTTTTATTTATTCAATTCTAAATTTCGATTTTCTGCAAATATAATACTAAAACATTTTTAAGGTCTAAATGTCACAGAAGTTGAGCATTTATGTTTTCAATCCGACATTTCTCAGGGCAGGTCATGACATTGCTTGACATAATGACACTTTAATTATCCGGCCGGTAAACGCACAAAATCCGGCATATTTACTTTTCATGAAGTCGTCACCTTAAATTCCAGCTCCGGTATATTGCTCAGCGATTTCAACAAATCGTCGTTCGGATTGACCATATACCGCCTTGACAGCAGGTCAACTGAAATATGTTCGGATTCATCGAGAAGATTGATCTTAAAGGCACACTTTCCCGGGTTTTGGATGGCTAATTCTTCAATCTGACTGATCATCTGCTCATCGACAGCCTTTACGGGAAGATTCACCAATACGCCTTTGCTCAGCTTATCCCTGATCTCGCTTAGCAACTGGATATTGGTCATTTTGAATTCAGGTTGCTGATCACCCCACTGCTTCGTGATGACTGTACCCTTGATGTAAATAAACCACCCTACGACCATAAACTCCTTAAACTTTACATAATCATCTGAGAACAAATAAAACGTGTGGCTGTCGTCATAGCCTTCGACTGTCATGATACCGAAGGGTTTGCCGGTTTTAGTTACGCGATGCACGATTTCAGCGACGATCCCTGCAAGGCTCATGTCATTACCTATACGTGAGTCTATATCCTCCAGGTCAGAAAATTTACTGTTGGTGAAATTGTCAATTTCAAATCTGAACTGGTCGAGTGGATGACCGGAAATATAAAACCCGACTACATCCTTCTCGATCTTTAGTTTTTCCAGTTCGCTGTAGGGTTCGCAATCCGGCACCTTAGGAACCGGCACCTGCACACCTGAGTCGCCACCGAAAAGGCTTTGCTGGGCAGAATATTTTTCGCTTTGTTCCTTATTTCCGTACTTGATTACCTTCTCAATCAGGGTGACATCATTTTCCGGCTCGAATAAAAATTGCCTTCTGTGGTATTGCTCAAAACAATCAAAAGCCCCGGCCATGGCCATGGCTTCGAAGGTCCTTTTGTTTACGGCGCGCAAATTGACCCGCCGGGCAAAATCGAAAATATCATTATAATGCCCGTGCTCCCGCTCAGCAATTATGGCCTGCACTGCAGACTCACCGGTGCCCTTGATGGCGCCCAGGCCAAATCGTATTTCGCCTTCCTTGTTTACTTCAAAGTTGAGCCCTGATTCGTTGACGTGCGGACCGAGTACTTTCACGCCCAAATTCCGACATTCGTCCATAAAAAAGGTCACCTTGTCGATCTGACTCTGGTTGTGCGTGAGTACTGAGGCCATGTATTCCGCCGGGTAATGTGCCTTCAGGTAGGCAGTCTGGTAGGCAACTATCGAATAGCAGGTAGAATGCGATTTATTAAAGGCATATGCTGCAAATGCTTCCCAGTCTTTCCATACTTTTTCGGCGACCTTTACATCATGACCATTGGCACCGCAACCCTCCAAAAATTTTGGCTTCAGCTTTTCCAGCAATGACAGAATCTTTTTGCCCATCGCTTTTCTGAGGACATCCGCATCGCCTTTGGAAAAATTGGCCAATTTTTGTGACAGCAGCATCACCTGCTCCTGGTATACCGTAATGCCATAGGTCTCAGCCAGGTATTCTTCCATAGCCGGGATATCATAGGTGATTGGCTCTTCACCATGCTTTCTTTTTATAAAGTTCGGGATGTATTCCATGGGCCCCGGACGATACAGGGCATTCATGGCGATCAGGTCCTCAAACTTATCAGGCTTCAGTCCGCGGAGGTGCTTTTGCATGCCGGCGCTTTCAAACTGGAAGGTGCCATTGGTCTGACCCTTTTGGTATAATTCAAAAGTTTTCTTGTCGTCAAGCGGAATGGTGTCGATATCGATTTTTACACCGTGCCGTTTCTCAATGTTCTCAATGGCTGTCTTAATAATCGAGAGTGTCTTTAGACCAAGAAAGTCCATCTTCAGCATACCGGCGTTTTCCACCACACTGTTGTCGAACTGGGTGACGAACAATTCGGAATCCTTGGAGGTGCAAACCGGGACATATTTGGTGATGTCGTCGGGCGTAATGATGACACCGCAAGCGTGCATGCCGGTGTTACGTACCGATCCTTCAAGCACTTTTGCCTGTTTCAGGATGTCAGCCTCCCTGGTTTTGGATTTGTAAATGCTGTCCAATTCAGGCACCTCTTTAAAGGCTTTTTCCAATGTAACGCCGGGTCTTTCCGGCACCAGCTTGGCCAGGCTGTTTGCCGTGGAGAGCGGCAATTCCATGACTCTGGCGGCATCGCGGATGGATGACTTAGCAGCCATGGTGCCATAGGTTATAATTTGCGCAACCTGGTTACGGCCATATTTTTTCACCACATAGTCGATGATTTTACCGCGCCCCTCGTCATCAAAATCGATATCGATGTCAGGCAGTGATACGCGATCGGGATTCAGAAAGCGCTCAAACAGCAAGTCATAAGCAATCGGATCGACGTTGGTGATGCCGATGCAATACGCCACAGCAGAGCCCGCTGCAGAACCACGTCCCGGCCCGACGGCCACACCCATCTTCCTGGCCTCGGAAGTAAAATCCTGCACAATCAGAAAATAGCCCGGGTAGCCGGTATTTTTAATGGTTTCCAACTCAAAATCAAGTCGCTCCCTGATCCCGGGCGTAATTTCCGGATATCTTTTCTTTGCCCCTTCATAAGTGAGGTGGCGCAGGTATTCATCCTCCGACTTAAATCCTTCCGGAATGTCAAAGGCGGGAAGCAATACATCCCTGTCCAGATCGTAAGCCTCAACCTTATTTACCAGTTCATTGATATTTTCAATAGCTTCAGGCACATCCCTGAAGAGTTCCTTCATTTCTTCCTGCGATTTGAAGTAAAATTCATTGTTGGAAAATCCAAAGCGGAAGCCGCGACCCCGCCCGATAGGTGTCGATTGCAATTCGTTTTCCTTCACGCAAAGCATGACGTCATGCGCGTTGGCTTCCGCCTGGTCGAGGTAATAGACCTCATTGGCGGCAATCACTTTCACATCATATTTTTCGGCAAGCTGCAACAACACATCATTCACACGCCGGTTCTCTTCCAGGCCATGTCGCAGGAGTTCGATATAAAAATCTTCCCCAAACACACCAAGCCACCATTTCAACGCATCTTCGGCCTGGTGTTCCCCGACATTAAGTATGAGATTTGGAATTTCTCCGCTCAAGCCTCCGGAGAGGGCGATCAGATTTCCGGCGTATTGTTTTATCAGGTCTTTGTCGATCCGTGGGTACAAGCCGTATGAGCCTTCGGTATAGCCTAGCGAAGATAGTTTGACCAGGTTGTAGTATCCTTCCTTATTTTTTGCCAGCAGTACCTGGTTAAATCGTTTGTCAGGATCGTCTTTAGTGAATTTTAATTTCAAACGCTCTTCAGCTACAAAAAATTCACACCCTACAATCGGCTTGATATCGTTGGCCAGTGCTTCCCGCACAAATTTGAAAGCACCGAACATATTACCCAGATCAGTCAGGGCAACAGCAGGCATCTGACATTCTTTTGCCTTATTAATGATGCCCTTGATGTTGGGTGTGGCCTGAAGCACGGAAAACTGTGAATGCAAGTGCAAATGGCTGTATGGCGTGCTGATCTCCCGGTGCATTTCAGCCGATGGCACGAACCGCACATTGCTACTCTTTTTTCTGGCAAAATTTGCAGCCTCCAGTTTTGGCGCTTCATAACTGATTGCATCAGGTGGTGTGTTATCTTCGGGGGAAACAACTTTTTCATGCAGCAATCCAAAAAAACACCTGGCATTTGCCGATACATCATAAGCCGCATCGTGCGCATCCCCAAAGCCTTCACCAAACAGCTTAGTGTGCAGTTCAAGCAAAGTCGGCCATTTGTACTGGCCACCACGCCCACCCGGAATCGCGCAGAATTCCGTTGCGACAAGTTGTGAATCGATGGCTTTTTTTTCAGAAATGGCATTTGCCATTCCGGCTCTCAGGTACTCTGAGCCAAGAATTTTTATATCAAAATCCAGAATATTGTGGCCGATGACAACCCGGGCTTTTTGCAAATCTTCATTAAACTGCTCAAGCACATGAGCCAATGGCTCGCCTTCGTCGAGCGCCCTTTGTGTTGAAATGCCGTGCACCTTCTCGGCGTTGAAGGGAATGGTAAAACCATCCGGCTTGACAATCAGGTTTTCGCAGGACAGCAGTTTACCCGTTTTGTCATGCAACTGCCAGGCCAGTTGCACCACCCTGGGCCAGTTGTCAAAATCGGTAAGTGGCGCCTGCTTGTTTTTTGGCAAACCGGTTGTTTCTGTATCAAAAATCAGGTACATAATTGTAGTTCAGAATTTTAGAGTCTTACTGTTAAAGGGACGCCCTATGCATCAGGACAAACAATTTTCAAATTATAGAAATCCCGCGTTTTTACCGACACCCAATGCGTATTTTACCGAATAAAAAAAGGGTATTACTTATTTGGATCAGTCGGCAGACCAAGGCGTTTGAAAAAAACTTCCGGCGTTTCCCTGATTGTGACGGTTTCGTCAGGTTCAAGGCCCAGTTTTTCATACAGTGCCCTGCGGCCGGCCATATCCGCTACCAATTCCTGGTAGGCGATCTGTCCTACTCTTACTGCCACCCTGCGCGGCACCACCACCACACCGTCTGAATCGGCAACGACTACATCGCCGGGATGTACCAACACACCGCCTACCACCACGGGCTGCTGTACGTCGATGATCTCATTGCGACCGATACGTTCACCGCGACCCCGTTTAAAATAATTGGTGTAAACCGGATTTTGCTGAAGAATGATTTCATCGATATCGCGAATGCCACCGGCGGTTACCACACCGACAGAACCGCGATCCTGCCAGCCCATAATGTTATTGGATCCGGTGGTGCCTGTATCGTTATCATCTTTGTTATCCATCACTATTACCGAACCAGGTTTAATAAATTCAACAAATGGTTCGGGTGAAATCTGACTGTACCACTCACCGCGCCATTTGCGATAAGCCTCATAATTCTCAGGCTTTGTAAGGTCTGCGCCCGGGTACATCGGCCTGTTGGTCGGCCCATAACGGGCTGTGACAGCAATGCCGGCGAAGCGGTGTTTCATCGTTTTCACATCGCGCCAAAGCGGTGCAATCTCCGGATCCATCACGCCTATGCCTGTGTAGCCCACAGTGGCCAGGCCGTCCACCACGTCGGTTACGCGGGCACCCTTGTATAGCTCAAGCAGCACCTGATCAGAAACTTCCTCATTTTGAGCGATGAGGATGGACGTATTGAGGCAAAAAAGCAATGCAGCAAATAAGATTATTGATTTTTTCATAGTATGAATATTTGGGTTTTAACTAAGTCGCAATATAATTGCTTAATAAACGGGATTTATATGAAGATTTCGGTCGCAATGCAATTGCGGCCGATCCAGCACCTCAAATAAAGAATTAACCATGTAATGTGAAACAAAACGTTTTCAATTTTATCTTTGTACTATGGAAAAAATAATTCTGAACATAAAGGACAGCAGTAAACTTTCGTTTTTAATGCAACTTATCAGCCAACTTGATTTTGTTGAAGTTGAAGGGTTAAAAAAGAAAAAACTCACTTCGAAATATGATTTTTTCAATCTGCCGGATTGTGGGCAAACAGGGATATTAATGCTAAGAAACTCAGGCAGAGGGTATGGAGCAGGGAAAAATAGTACTTTGTGATACCGATTAACCCCCCTCAGGGTTATCCGCAGGAAACTCTGAGGATTCCGTTACTTCACTGAAATGACGAATTTCAACATTCCCCACCTCACCAGGTTCGTAAAATCCGGCACTTGAATATTCAAAACTCAAATAATCATTCGACAGGTTCCATTTCCCACTCACCGGGTTGTGGTGAATATAGTCAGGAACCTTCAGGATTCCCTCACTTCCTTTCCATCAAATGATAAGCGAAACACCTGATGTTTCTTTCCCTTTTGCCTTTCGTTTTCCTGAACTCCTGCGCACAGAACCCTCAGTATCTCGTCTTCGTTTTGAAGCCGCAACCTTGCAACAATCTCACAGGCCAAAAACCGTTTTGCTTCACCCAACACATGATTCAAACCTTTTGACCACTTTTCCACATAGACAAGAAGATGAATATGGTTTGGCATAAATACATATCCGCAATTAACGATCCCTCGCTTTTGCAGTTCTTTAACCCACACTGATAAAAATCATACATCCCTGTCTTTTCGATGAGGTTAAGCCAGCGATAGCAGGTAAAAGTCACAAAGTAAAAAGTGTTTTTGCCGGTGCGTTGAAAATGAGTGGACATCAGCCCAGGGTACTATGTTTTTTATCCTTTGTAAAATGGTCAGAGTATCGTGCTGGTTGAATGCCTCAGAGTTTCCTGCGGATAACTCTGAGGAGGAGTAATATCAAGATTTCGGTGGCAATGTAATTGCGGCCGAGCTAGGGCCGTACATTGCAGGAGCAGGGCAAGCAGATTGATTTTTATCGAATCAGTATCCGGTTATTTATTTTTTAAGTAAAAAAATTTTTGTTCCATCCGGCTTAATCAAATTCAATTCACTTCTTGTTTTTTTGGTAACTAAATACTTTTCCAGGCAATCGGTAACATACTCTACGTCCGGAGCAGGATGAAGCTGAACTTTAATTATGGATTCATACCCCCACAAAGGATTTAATCCAATTTTCAATTCCTTATAGCCAATTAATGAAATATGCATTGATTTGATAAACCACCCTTCGGATATGATTGAAGATTCGCCATTTTGATCCGATATTTCTGCAAAAATTATATCATCGCCGTTCATAAAAGCAATTGTTGCACCACTGAGAGGTTGATTTTGTGCGTCCTGAACTACTATTTTGATGCTAATTTTGCTTTCAGGCATGGCTTTCACTTGGCCAAAGAACTTCTGCTGATTGGTTTTTTCTATTACCTCAAACACAGAATTGGAGTGTGAACGGCCTTTATTATCACAAACTAAAATTAAAGTGTCATCTTGCAACAGATAGTAGCCTTCTTTATAATAGGTAATATGTTCAAACGCATCAGTTGATTTATTAGAAAAAGTTTGGTTTTTCTCAAATCTAAATTCTTGACGCACCGGATTGTTCTCTGAAACGTAGGATCCAATTATTTGTGATTTGCATTGAAAATCAATTAGGCAAAACAAATACAAAAGAGAAAATATTCTAACAGCCAGCATTGGTTCCTTTTTGAGTTTTGAGATTCCCATTCATATCCTTTCCGGTTAATTCTATGGAAATGGTATCTAAGATACGAGATTGTACGCTACTCGACAAGCCATTCCAGGCACTGGTACCTTGTAAACCAGCCCATGCCATATCGTCATAAATTTGCCTGGAATAGTTATATCCCAGATTGCTTCCATATTCCTGAAAAGCATCAACAATTGGTTTCACATAATTAGTTGCCATGTAGTCATGTGCATGATTTAAAAAACTATAGTCCAATCTGGTCCTAGTAATTGTTGCCTTTGACTTGCCGTCAAAGCACTATAATTGACAGCTACCACATAAGTATGAAAAGCTTAATACTAAGTCGCTATTGCATTGCGGCCGAGCTAGAAGGTCTGCGGGGGCACTGAGCATGGGGGAAAGGCAAAATGCAACAAAACCTGCTCACATCTCCCCCAACCAATCGCTCGCGTCTCGCGAGTGATCACTATCCTTGAGGCATCCTGCCGAACGATGCACGACACAAAATCGACTTTCCCTTTCAAAATCAATATGGAAGATTGATCATATTTTCCATCCGACCGGAGCCGGGTGGTTGTTGATTTTTAGAGCTCGTTAAATGGGGCACAATGAAGAAGACTGATATGCAGTAAAAAATGGTCTGTGGGGGCACAGACCATGGGGAAAAATGGGCTTATAGTGTGTTTCTTAATAATCTTCGCTTGCGAGTTTTATCTCTGTTAATTCAATTCCCATGAAAAGCGGTTCTTCTGGATCAGGACTATTTGACATGAGATATCCGCTATAAATAACTATGTGACCTATTTTACCTTGTGGTCGAATATCTTTAGGTATTTCATTACAAGGAATATAACCTCCCCACATTGTTGGATTATCAATACTTGCGATACAATAAACCTCTTCTTTACCTTCCTCTAAAGCATAAAAATATATTCGGCCAACTTGATTCTCAACCTTAATATTTAATGGATAACCGCAATATCCATATAGTTCATTATTATCCACCTTGCATGAAATATTAGTCAGCAACAGACTAACTGTGAAAATTATTATTCCTAGTTTCATCATTGTAAAATTGATATATTATGCATGAAGTTATAAAAAAACTAAAATTACATAAGTCTTTACCAACATTTTATTTCAGTTAGTATTAATATTTTTAATGTTTGTTGTTCAACTCTTTATTTGGTTTTACTATCATACTCCATATACACGAAAACGATAAAACAGTCTCTATGCCGTTCTCGAAATCAAGTTTAACTTTTCAGATTCGGTAGTTGCTACCCCCCTCAGAGTTATCCGCAGGAAACTCTGAGGAGGAGTAAAACAACATACTTGCCCAATGGGTTTTTAATGGGTTTTCTATTTACTTAAGATTTCGGTCGGGGTATTGGATTAAATTTTTAACTTACCGGATTAAGCCGGTCTGCGGAATACTTCCTTTTATGGGCAAGTTCTGCCAATTTCTATAATGAATGAAAAATTTTCCCAATGCATTTGTAATTATTATTGCAGTAATCATTTTTGCGTGGATTCTTACTTTCATTATTCCGAAAGGGTCGTATCAGAGACTCAATGACCCGGAAACTGGTAGGACATTCGTTGTACCAAATTCTTATCGCCCAATCGATACCGAGCAATTATCCTTATTTGACTTAATGCTTGCCATACCGAGAGGCATTATTGGAAGGGCGGAAACTATAGTGTTGATTCTACTGACAGGGGGTTGCTTTTACGTGATAGAAAAGACGGGCGCGCTAACGCAAGGATTAAATCAATTGATCAGGTTATTGCGTGGCAAAGAAGTACTTTCTTTGGTAATTATTTCAGTCCTATTTGTAGCTGGGGGTGCAACAATAGGGTTGCAGGAAGAAGTAATTGCAATGACACCAATTCTGCTCTTTTTTGGCCGAAGTCTGGGATACAATGCACCAACTGTAATTTTTATAAGTTTTGGTTCCTCGATTGTCGGAAGTGCTTTTAGTCCATTCAATCCATTTGCGGCAATTTTAGCCCAAAAGGAAGCTGAGCTTGAATTGCTTTCCGGGTCTCAATTCCGATTGATCGTATTACTTATTGTGGCTATCAGTTGGGTTTCTTATATCATTATTTACACAAATCGTACCCAATTTGAAAAAGTCATTAGTTCTGATCCAGAAGAGCCGCTTACTTCCAGAAATATGATAATATTGTCCATGCTGGCCTTAACTTTTGTGGGAGTAACCTATGGATTGATAAAAATGGATTGGGGATTTAATGAAATTTCGGCTTGTTTCTTTGGTTTAGGAATGGTCAGTGGACTGATTGGAAAGTTAGGCATGAATAAGTCTGCTGAACTGTATACCGATGGTTTTAAAGAAATGATTTTTGCCGCTATGATTGTTGGTTTGGCAAATAGCATTTCATTGATATTGTCAGAGGGAATGATAATTGACACCATCGTGCAAAGTCTTTTTGGACCTTTGCAGCATCTTCCAAAAGGAATATCAGCTGTAATTATGATGGTTTCCCATTCTATTTTGCATTTTCCAATACCGAGTTACTCGGGTCAGGCTGTTATGACAATGCCTATTCTGATACCCCTTTCTGATTTGATTGGACTTTCAAGACAGGTTTGTGTTTTGTCATATCAGTACGGAGCAGTGATGATGGATATGATAATCCCAACCAATGGAGCGCTCATGGCCATTCTTGCCATAAGTGGTGTTTTATACAATCAGTGGTTGAAGTTTGTCGCAAGAGCTACACTAATGATAATGGTTATTGCTGCCATTGCAATTTTAATTGGTGTTGCAATTGGATATTAGGATAGCTGACAAAAAGGATATAGCACATACTTTCCTGTGATCGAACCCTACCTCCCCAGCAATACAATCTCAAACGGTGTGTCAAATGCCACTGTGCCGTCGGTTACGGTGATGTCCAGACCTGAATAATAATCGGCCAGCTCGGTGCCATCCTCAAAAATACCGCGCACATCAATTGTATTTTCACCGGGGCTGATACCCAAACCTACCAGGACAACATCTTGATCAAGTGTTCTTTTGAACAAGTACGGCGATTCCGAAATCATCTTATGCCTTCCTGCTCCAACAGCAGGATGATTGCCCCTGAAACGCCCAAGTCTTTGCCAGTGGTCAAGTACTTCGCCGATCCGGTATCCGCCCCTGATGGTATCCTGTTCTATTTCATCCCAGTTCATAAATGAGCGTAAAGTTGCATCGCCGATAGTTCCGGGAATCACCAGCGACCTGCTCGATTCGTCCCCGTAATAAACCTGCACAGCTCCCGGACAAAGCATCAATTTTGTGGCGGCCTCCATAGCCCTTGATCTGTCCTGATCAAAGGGTTGACCATCGTCATGGGAGGTCAGGTAGTTCACAACAGATTTGCCTGCCAATGGTCCGTGAAGCAGACCGTCATATTTTGAAAAAATACTTTCATAATCGCCGGCCGCATCATACTTCAGTTCAAAATTGATGAGTGCATCAAAACCATTTTCATAAAAATCCACGGCCACATCACCATAATCGAAGCTTCGGCCTGATGAGATGTTGTAATTATAAACTTCGCCGACCATATAAAACGCATTGTCATCCAGTACTTTGTCAGGATTGGCTGCTTTCCATTCCGCGAAAGCGATATTGGCTTCCTTATATAAATCGCCCCATAAGTCCGCTTCGGTGTGTTTGGTGGTATCTACCCTGAATCCATCCACGCCATACTTCCGGATATAGTCGGTAATCCATTTGATGATGTAGTATTTCGGGGCGCGGGGATAGCCGGTCCTCGCAAAAAACGCTTCCAACTCGTCAAGCTCCTTTTGGAGGCGGCCTTCATCTTCCCATTTTTTTACGAGAAAATCCGGAAGTTCCACAGCCTCATTGCTTTCCGTCCTGATGTCGGGAAGGTTTTCTACCAGAGTACACTCGACTGTTGTTTCAAAATTCTGGTAAGTGCAGGTTGGGCCGGTGCGCACCCAGGCATCCGGCCAGACCGGATCCTGCGCCGTTACGGGGCCGGTGTGGTTGATGACCACGTCGAGAATTATGCGAATGCCCATTGTATGTGCTGCTTCGACCAATTTGTGCAAATCATCTTCGGTACCAAAATTCGGATCGATGGCTGTCCAGTCTTTCGTCCAATAGCCATGATAACCATAGGTGATTCCTGTGCCCTCATCCACCATGCCGTGCACCTGTTCCACAATCGGAGTGAACCAGATGGCGTTGATGCCCAAATCAGAAAAATAACCCCCGTTTACTTTTTGAGTTATGCCGCGTATGTCGCCACCCTCAAAGCCGCGCAGTGTTCCTGTTGATGCAGTTCGATTGAAATTGACGTCATTATCCGGATTTCCATTGTTGAAGCGGTCGGTGAGCAGAAAATAAATGTTGGCTGCTTCCCACCGAAATGGAACTGAAACAGGTTTGGATTGACCTGATTCTTTTGAAGTCTGCGTGCCGCATCCAAAAAATGACAGGGCAAAAAAAGCGGTTATTAGATATGTTTTCATTTTAAAATAATTAATAAAAAATATTGTATCAGGAGTCCTGCAGTAAGCTTTCGACATTTCTTTAAAGTTAAAATAAATTTCAAAAATAAACTCAGGAAAGTTTGAGGAATGGCAGGTTCTCACCCGGATCATTACAATATTTTTAAAGGGCTAAAAGTCTCTTATAATTTGGTTTTGAAAACCACTTTTAAAGATCTTGCTTTGCCCAATTCGCTATTTTTAATCCTGGTATTTTTTCAAAGTGTCTTTCATTGTTGGTTACAAGGATCATTTCGTTTTCAATGGCAATACCTGCTATTAACAGATCTATATCATCTACACTGTTACCACTTTGTCTGAGTGCTGAATACAACTCTGCCGAAATCTCAGCAGAACCCTCAGTCATTGGAACCACCAGGTTGTCTGAAACGAAATTCTCAAAAACAGTCAGTTGTTTCAAGGCGTTTTTGGACAATAAACCGCCAATAATTTCATAATAAGTAATCAGGCTTTTCTCAACCTGTTCATATTGTTGAAGGTATTGCCCGAAATTATAGACAACCCTTTCATAACCTTTTAAATAGTAAGATAAAATATCTGTATCTATAAGCGCCCTAGTCATCTATTCGTTGGCGGTTTTTTCGGCGGTTACTAATCAGGTTAGTTGTAAAATCCTCCAAAACTGAATCATCAATATCCTTCCAGGCACCGGCATAAGACATGGTTTTATTTCTTTTTCTAGTTCCCTGATCTAATTTTGATACGTACTCATCCAACTCCTTCAACTTATCAGAGGAAAACTTGCTAATACGTCTTAATAATTGATTTCTTCTCTGCTTATCAGTAATCATCGAGTCATTTATTCTCTTCAAATTTAATAAAATAAGATCAAAGATTATTGTCATCTGACATTTATTGAAATTGATTTGAAATTTTCAAATCGTATCGGTAAAGGGCATTTTTTTGTCTTACTCAAAAATACTCCTTCTTCAATCTCAGGCACATATTTATTTTCTAACTCATTGAATATCTGGTCAATTACCCTCAGCTTTCGGATTTATACCAAAACAACCTTTTTACAAAAAAGGATTATTCCGTATGCCTCGATAATGAAGCAAATCCAATGAGCCAACCGCTCTCAGGATGGATTACAAATTGATTTTAAATTCATGAATCCCTGACTTTAACTGAATTTTAGAACCCGCATCATTACCAATAAGGGTAGCTTTTCGACTATTTTCCACAGGTTCGCCATCCAATAAAATATTTTGCCCTTTCAGGAAAACGGTCGCCGTGCTGTTCGCAGGGATGGTTATCTGGTAGATCACCACATTGTTTTCCTTTTTCCATGAAGAAACAATCTTGCCATAAGGCCCATCATGCTCAGCGGCAAAATGATCAAGTCCTTCCACAAAATGCGGTTGAAGCAGCACATTTTTAAATCCCGGCTGCTCCGGGTCGGGCTTGATCCCGCCAAGGGCTTTGTAAAACCATGCATTGATCTCCCCGAACATGATGTGGTTTAGCGAGAGGTCTCTTTTTGCCCCGAGGTCCCAGTTTTCAAAAAACGTGGTGGCGCCATTCACAATCCACCAACCCCAGGATGGGTAGGTTTCCCGGGAGGCCACCTTGTAGGCGACATCTGCATAGCCATTTTCACTGAGTGCATTGAGAATGGCCTTGGACCCAAGGAGACCCACATCGATATGGAAGTTGTCCTCTTCTACCTTTTTCGCCAGGTTTTCAGCCACCTTTGTTATGAATTGCCCAGGAACCAAACTCCAGAAAAGCGGCACACAGAGTTCTGTTTGCATACCGCTGCCATAGATGGCTGTGGTTTCATCCAGATATTTATCATTGAATGCTTTTTCGATTTTCTGTGCGAGTGCCTTGTACCTGTCTCTGTCCTGATCTTTTCCAAGTATGCCGGCGATCTGTGACAGAATTGCCGCATCCGCGAAATAGTATGCTGTTGAGGTCAGCTCCTTCGGCGCCCTGGATTTAACCGGCACCCAATCGCCCAATCCCCAGTCGGTGAGGCCGGAAGGATAGGTTTCTTGGATGTGATCCACATATCTTTTAATGTTGGCATAGTTGTCTTCAAGAATTTTAGTATCCCCATAAAAGAGGTACACATTCCAGGGTATCAGTGCGATGGTGCTTGTCCAATCGGGTCCGTTGGCCCAGTGGTAGCCCCAGCCGTTGGTTGGGATGATGGCCGGCAGTACGCCATTGGGTTGCTGCTCGTCGCGGTGGTCTGCCATCCATTTTTCATAAATCGTGAAGGCATCAAAGCTGTAAAGGCCGGTTTCGATGGCGATGTGGGCATCACCCGTCCAGCCGTTTTTCTCCCTTTGCGGGCAATCGGTCGGGTAGCCAAACAGGTTGGCGAGGTAGGAATTATTGCCTGCCTGCCAGATTTTATCAATCGTCGGATTTGATGATGATATTCTGCCAACTGGCGGTACATCGCTGTGCATGGAATATCCTGTAAGGCTGTTTTGATGCAACTCAATGGGTTGATCACTTTTTATTTCAACATATTGAAAACCTTTGTAATTGAACTTTGGAGTGAATGTCTCTCCACCATTTCCACTTAATATAAATATGTCTGTTTGAAACGGATCGGAATCATCTGTCGGCCGGAAGTGTACATCTATATTTCCAAGATCTACATGACCGTCAGCACCAAGCATCTCCGCGTGAATTAGCTGGACTGTTGTGCCTTTAGCCCCGCTAACTTTCAACTCGCTCACGCCTGCAATATTTCTGCCTAAATCATAGAGGTAATTGGTCGAGTTAAATCTCGTGAATTTTGCAGGTGACAATTTTTCAATATGCCTGACCGGATGCAGGGCCTGGGCCACAATATTATTTGAGGGCGCCGGTGTATAGTTGCTGTTTTTCCAGTGGGCATCGTCAAAGTCCGGTTGATCCCAGCCAGGTTGCTCCAGCCTTGCATCGTAATGCTCCGCCGTGTAGATGCTGTTGAATATCACCGGACTCAGATCCGTTTTCCAGGTGTTGTCAGTGCTGATTGTCTCAACTGATCCATCCACAAATTCAAGCCTGAGGTCGAGGCAAAATTTTGGCCTGGCACGCCATACCGATTCATGAAAATACCACACCGCCGTGGACTGGTGGTTGTACCATCCGTTGCCAAGCAGGATGCCTATGGCATTTTGGCCATTTTTCAATTGCGTTGTCACATCATGGGTCACATACAATGTTCTCCTGTCGAAACGTGTGTAGGTTGGATCGAGTTGATGGTCTCCGATCGTTTGACCATTCACGGAAAGTTCAAACAAGCCGGCAACGGCGATGTAAGCTCTGGCCGATTTCAATTCTTTTGAAATATGAAACTCCTTTCGGAAATAGGGCGCAGGCTTCAGATCGATATCCCTTGTGTCGGTAATCCAGTGGCCTTTCCAGTTCTTCATCACCATCATGCCTGTTTCAAATTCAGCCACTTCAGATTGGCGCTCAGCGCCATGACTGTCCCGGACTGTTACCTGCCAATAGTATTTTGTGAAAGGCTCGAGCACTTCTCCGGCATAGACTACCCGGTTCAGATCAGATTTTATGTGACCGCTGTTCCAGACCAATGTTTCATTCTCATATGGTGAATCTTTCCAGACTTTTACCCGGTAAGATGCCTGAGCGCTGCCCAGGTCTTCACTTTGCTGCTGCCACGAAAATCGCGGTTTCTTTGCGTCAATCCCCAGCGGATTGGTGAGGTGTTCACATTTCAGATTCACTATGGTGAAATTGGATGATTCATCACTGCAGGCGGTGATTAGAATTAGTGTTGCTAAAAAAAGTACCGTATAACGCATTTGATTATGTTTTTAAGTCAGGATTGGCAATCATAATTTGATTTGTTGAATGGAATAAAGATATAAAATCCATACATGCATCCTTGAATATAATTCAATATTATCCGGAGTGCGGTGATGATCTCCTGCCTGACCGGATGCAAATATTGCTCAATTGCATTGCCGATTGAAATTGTGTCAGACCAATCGCTTCGCACAAACAATCCGGATTCAATATGGTTTTCCCACCATGAAATGGGCATTACTGGTTTTGACTGTATTTATATTCTCCTGCAATTCGGATGATGATTACGCACCCTTTGCAGGACAAAGGCCGGCACCTCCCACCGGGCCGCCTAATGAACTGGTGGTGCCAACCAACACCCCGGAAACAGCAAGTATAAATTTTGAACAGGATACCATCGCTTACCTGGCGCTTGGGGACAGCTACACCATTGGTACCGGGGAAAAACCGGAGAACAGGTATCCGATTTTGCTCAGCGAGGCATTCTCCGGACAGGGTTTTCTTTTTAAAACACCCAGAATCATTGCCTCCAACGGCTGGACAACCGGCAACCTGATCTTTGCCGTGAACAATCCTCCTATCAATACACAATATGATCTTGTATCGCTGCTGATTGGCGTGAACAACCAGTATGGCGGCGGCTCATTCGTGCTTTTTCAAAAACAATTTATCGAGCTGATTGAATTCAGCCTTTCAAAAGCAAAAAGCCGGAGCGGTGTGTTTGTGCTTTCGATCCCGGATTATGGTGCAACACCATTCGGGGAAGCCAATGCAAATAAAATTTTCGAAGAAATAAATATGTATAATGAATTTATCAGGAAAGTTTGCGACGCAAATAAAATCAAGTACTACGACATCACTGAAATATCAAGAAAAGCCAAGGATGATCTGAGTTATCTTGCCGGCGATCGCCTCCACCCTTCGCGAAAGATGTACCTGGAGTGGGTAGACCTGATTGTGAAAGATCCTCCGGCCTTATTAATCCGGTAACTGCAATTTTCCCCGCTGAGATTATTCTGTAAAAAAATATCCGCTTAATTCGCATGTGAATTTGCATGCCGCTCATGTCTTTTTTTAGAAGCACCACCTTTTTTTTCACCCGTCTGACCCGATTCGAATTCTGGCCCTATTGGTTTTTTTACATTCCGATGTATTTCTACGGACTCTGGCTTGCATTGCGGGCCCGATCTTTTATGTATTTTTCTACGACCAACCCGGGCATGAAGTACGGTGGTGTGATGGGAGTTTCAAAATATAAGGTGCTTCGCTCTATGCCTGAAAAATTTGTCCCAAAGTCCGTCCTGATTTGTCCGCCTTTCCCCGTACAACGTGTTTTGGATATCCTTATTGAAAACCGGTTTTCCTTTCCCTTCATCCTGAAGCCTGATGTCGGAGAGCGCGGGAAAGACGTGGAACTCATACGTAATGAAACGGAACTCGCCGGATACCTGGCAGGCAAAACGCACGCCTTGATTATTCAGGAATACATCAGTGGCGGACTGGAACTTGGTGTATTATATCACCGCCTTCCCAGGGAGGCTAAAGGAGAGGTCACTTCGATGGTAAGGAAAGGTTTTTTAACCGTGACGGGTGATGGGAAGGCAAGCCTTCGTCAACTTATCGAAGCCGATATCAGGGCCAAGGGTAGACTGGACTATTTGTTAAATAAATTTGGAAATGAAGTAGAAAGGGTACTTTCGGACGGTGAGATAGTTAATTTGGAACCTATTGGCAATCACTGTCGCGGCACAACTTTTTTTAATGCGAATGCATTGATCAATGATACCCTTAATGAAGTTTTCAATAAAATCAGCCTGGAGATTGAAGGCTTTTACTATGGCCGATTTGATTTCAAGGTTCCGGCTTTGGATGATCTTTATGCTGGCAAAAACATCAAAATTTTTGAGCTGAATGGCGTAAGCTCGGAAGTGGCCCATGTGTATGACCCGGATTACAAACTGATACAGGCTTATCGCGACATAGCCAGGCACATGAAATATATTTATCTCATTGCCAGGCAAAATCATAAACAAGGAAGACAATATGATTCTTTGTTTACGTTTTTAAAGGATTTGAGGAGGCACCTTCAAAACCGACAAAAATAATTTTCTGCTATTGCTTCAAACCAATTTCTATTGAACTGTAAATAATGTTTAGTAGCTTAGTGAGGTCTAATCTCAACTTTTTAATTATGCTAAATTCTAAACACTCAAGAAGAAAATTTCTAAGCAGTTCGATGCTGGCGATGGCCGGTATTTCAATCGTTCCCCGGCATGTACTGGGCAAAGGTTTTACTGCGCCAAGCGACAAGCTGAATATGGGCTTTATCGGCACCGGTCGCCAAAGCGGCGGACTGGGCAACAGTTTTCTGAAGCTCGACTCTATTAATATGGTAGCGGCCTCCGATATCTACCGCGAAAAGATGGAGGTATTTGCAGGTATGGTTACCGATTTTTATAAAGTAAAATCGGGCAAATCCGACTGGAAAGGTTTTGCCATGTATGACAACTACAGGGAAATCATTTACCGGGAAGATATTGATGCCGTAATCATTGCTACCCCTGACCATTGGCATGCGCTACCATCGATAGAGGCTTGCAACGCCGGGAAGCATGTGTTTTGTGAAAAACCATTATCACATACGGTAGCTGAAGGGCGCGCCATGGTCCGTGCCGCACGCGCCAATGGCATCACCCTCCAGACCGGAAGCATGCAGCGGTCATGGGAAAGTTTCAGACATGCCTGTGAACTCGTGCGCAACGGCTACATCGGAGAAATCAGCAAGGTGGTGGTAAATGTGGGTGACCCCGCACTGCCTGATGATCTGGCTGTGGATGAAAAACCATCAGGATTTGACTGGGAAAAGTGGGTTGGTCCTGCCCCGATGCGCGGCTTCAGCAGCGTGCTGGCGCCTCCTCCATCGGACAGAGGCTGGCCAAACTGGCGAAATTACATACCCTATGGCGGCGGTATCCTTTGCGACTGGGGAGCGCATATGTTCGACATCGCTCAATGGGCGTTGGGCATGGACGACAGTGGGCCGGTAAAATATTTGCCTCCAAAAGAAGATGGCGCAAAAAGAGGCCTCAGGATGATCTATGCAAATGGAATAGAAATGACACATGAAGATTTTGGCCGTGGCTGGGCGGTGCAGTTTCATGGTTCAGAAGGTAAACTGGAAGTTAGCCGCAGTTTCCTGGAAACGGATCCTGAAAAAATTGCAAGTAAGAAGATCAAGAACAAAGATATACACCTATACAAGAGCGACAATCACTATCAGGATTTTGTGGACTGCATCAAGTCGGGTAAAAGACCCATCTGCGATGTGGAGATCGGGCATCGCTCCGCATCTATTTGTAATCTGGCCAATATTGCCTATCAGCGCAAAACCGATCTTGAGTGGGATCCGGTTTCAGAGATTTTTGTTGGCGATGAAGCAGCCAATAAATTGCTGACGAAAGAATATAGAAAAGGATATGAAGTGCCGCTGAATTAAAAATTAACTAGTCACTTCATGATTTCAGAACCTTGTCAGGATTACTATCCCCGGCAAGGTTTTTTATTTGTGAGTTTTTAGATTCAGGATTTACTTATGCCCCTGTTTGTGCAGTAATACTTTGATGTTTTCCATCGCTACCAGGCACCCATAACGCATGGATTCAAGCACAGGCCGGATGTTTTCATAAAATGACATTACTTTTTCTTCATCGTCTATGATTTCGACAACGACGGGAAGTTTTTCGCTCACCTCCCAGAATTTGTAGGAGTGGATTATCGAACTTGCACCATATCCAAGCATCCCCTTAAAAACAGAGGCACCAGCCAGCCCGGCTTCTCTGGCCATAAATACAATCTTCTCAAATAAAATCTCCGAGTTGTACTTATCGGTAGAGCTCAGAAATATGCGCAAAACAATTGCCTTGGATTGATTGTCCATGTTAAAGTAGTTTAATAATTGCCCGACCGATGAAAACTGCCATAATCCCGAGAAAAAAACTCAGGCCTGTGTAGAGCGCAAAACGTATCATTTCCCTGGTCTGTAAAAGAATATAGGCGTCGTTTGAAAATGTTGAGAAAGTT
>CAYZWN010000059.1:5463-21529 GCA_964482185.1 uncultured Roseivirgaceae bacterium | reverse complement strand
GGAAAAGGGGCTGGCGGATATCCGACAGGCTCGGCGGTACTTTCAGATATTTCTGCCCTGACATACAATTATAAGTATGAATACAAAAAAACGACTCAGGAGACAAATCTTCAGTTGAGTTCCGATATCAACTTAACCGTTTATGTTCGTTTTGGAAATGTCGGTTCAGTGGATAAAAATGATTTCATATCCATACACGAAGAGTACCGGGCCAGGGAAAACCATTATGTAATCGGAGAAATCAATTTCAATAACCTGAGGAATTCCAAGTGGCTTCGAAATCCGGAAGTTAGCGTCATTTTGCTGGAAAATGGAGAAAAAGAGGCGGCCTATTAGCCTAAATAAGTTTCAGGGTGCAAATAATTGGGATATATTCTTAAATGAGCCTGCTTCACCTGTCTGAAAATTTTCTCACGCAGTTGATCAATGTTAAGCTTTTTGGTGGCTGAAATATAAACGTATTCTTCATTTTTCCCATTCATAATGTTGCCTGAGTCCAGGAATGCCATTACATCCCCTTCAAATTCATCCAACTCCTCGGATCTGATCTGGTCGATTTTATTGTAAAGAATAATTTGAGGTTTTTCAGCCGCCCCAAGTTCAGACAGCGTTTGATTTACCACTTCCATTTGTTCGTGAAACAATGGGTGAGAAATATCCACTACGTGCAATAAAATATCCGCTTCCGTCACTTCATCCAGGGTCGATTTGAACGATTCGATCAGGTGATGCGGTAGTTTTCGTATAAATCCAACCGTATCAGAAAGCAGGAAAGGAATATGGTTGATCACTACCTTACGCACCGTCGCATCCACCGTTGCAAACAGCTTGTTTTCCGCGTGTACATAAGATTTTGACAACAGGGTCATCAGTGTTGATTTACCGACATTGGTATAACCGACCAGAGCGACCCGGACAATACTTCCCCTGGATTTTCTTTGTGTGATGTTCTGCTTGTTAATTTTTTCCAGCCTGCCTTTTAAGATATTGATCTGGTTTCGAATTGCGCGGCGGTCTGTTTCAATCTCTTTTTCACCGGCACCGCCCCTGGTTCCTGTACCGCCCCGCTGCCGCTCAAGGTGCGTCCACATCCGGGTTAGCCTTGGCAACAGGTATTGATAGCGGGCAAGTTCTACCTGTGTTTTTGCCTGGGCGGTTTGCGCTCTTTTCAGGAATATATCAAGTATAAGCAAACTGCGGTCATATATTTTGCAATTGAACAAGCGCTCGAGATTTCTTAGCTGAGAAGGTGTAAGATCGTCATCAAACAGCACTGTATCGATGCCAAATGATCTTGCAAATTCCTTAATTTCTTCTGCTTTTCCTTTGCCAATGTACGTGGCCGGTTCAGGCCGGGTCAATTTTTGGGCATATCTCTTCACGGTCTCCAGGCCAAGCGTACTTGCCAGGAATTCCAGTTCGTCCAAATATTCTTCAATTCTTGCCGCATCATCAGTATTAAATGAAGCGCCGATGAGTATTGCTTTTTCCTGCTTTATTTCAGTGGTCAATAATTCCGACATTCGTGTAGATAAATACTTTTTACTTGGCCCAAAATTCGCAAATAAAATCTACAGAAATTGCCATCCCGGCAAAAAAAGTCAATAATCGACTTAGTTTTGCCAATATTATTTTTTTACCTTCGCCGAATAAATCGATAATACGGCTCAAACATTTTTCTGAACCATCCCTCTATGAAGATCGCAGTTGTTTTAAACACTTCCTGGAACATTTATAATTTCAGAAAAGGACTTGTACTTGCGCTCATGGAAAAAGGCCATGATGTGATTACAATTGCCCCGGAAGACAGGTTCACCAGCAAACTGACAGATCTGGGATGTACGCATGTTCCGGTTAAAATGGATAGCCGTGGCGCCAACCCTTTGCGTGACTTTCTGCTGACACTGGAGCTTTACCGGATATACAAGAAAGTGAGGCCGGACGTGATTCTGCATTACACAATTAAACCAAACATTTACGGCACGATGGCAGCCAGCATGTTGGGCATTCCGGTCATCAACAATGTCTGTGGCCTGGGAACAATGTTCCTGAAGGACAACCTGGTTTCAAGGATTGCGATATTGCTTTATCGCATTGCCTTTAGATTTCCAAAGAAAATCTTTTTCCAGAATGACGATGACCGACAATTATTTCTGAAAAGAAAAATTGTTTCCCGGAAAATCAGCGACCTGGTACCGGGTTCAGGCATCAACACCAAAGATTTTACACCGGGTCAACATCATAAAAGTGAAGGAAAGTTCACATTTCTTTTGATCTCCAGGCTTATTTATGACAAAGGTATTCTGGAGTATATTGAAGCCATAAGCAAATTGCGTGATCGAGGTTCGGATGCGAAATTTCAATTGCTGGGTCCGATCGATACAGAACATAAGCGGGGGATACCGGAAGCCATGGTACAGGAGTGGATTGAAAAAAATCAGGTTGAGTACCTTGGAACCACAGAAGATGTTAAAAAATTTATACAACAAGCCGACTGCATCGTTTTGCCGTCATACAGAGAAGGAACGCCGAAAACTTTGCTCGAGGCCGCAAGCATGGGTAAACCCATTGTGGCAACGGATGTTCCGGGATGTAACAATGTGGTGATTGATGGTAAAAATGGATTTCTCTGCAAATTAAAAGACCCTGAAGATCTGGCAGAGAAGATGAGATTTATGCTTGATTCTGATCCTGAAGTCAGACGACAAATGGGCAGGGAGAGCAGAGAATTTGTTGTGAAAAATTTTGATGAAGCGATCGTCATCAATAAATATTTCGAATCGATCGAAAAAATTAAATAAGGGCGGATGGAAATCAAAAAAACGCCGATTGAAGGATTGATTGAGATCATACCGCCGGTGTATCACGATCACAGAGGATGGTTCACCGAATCCTATAATCTGGAAACACTTAGCGATCACGGCCTGACCATGCAATTTGTACAGGATAACCTTTCTTTTTCCAAAGCGGGTGTTATGCGCGGTTTGCACTTTCAAAAGGAACCTTTTGCCCAGGGAAAACTTATTAAAGTAATTTCAGGTGAAGTATTGGATGTGGCGGTCGATATCAGACCCGAGTCCAGGACATTTGGCAAGCACTATGCTGTTGTACTTTCCGGAGAAACACAAAATATGTTTTACATCCCTCCGGGATTTGCCCATGGTTTTCTGGCTATAAAAGATTCATATCTTTTTTACAAATGCACAAGAACCTATCATAAAAATGCTGATTCGGGCATCGCCTTTAATGATCCGGATCTCGGTATTTCCTGGAATATTCCAAATCCCATCATTTCCGAAAAGGACCAGAACCTGCAATCTTTTAAGGCATTTAAAACCTCCCTTGGATTGAGATAAACGATTAATGGTTATCTTTGCTCAAAAAATTTTCTGTGGCAAGAGTTTTCAGTCAAACCATAATTTGCGTCATCTCAGTTGTTTTTTTATTCTCTTGTAAATCCTACAAGCAGCACATCATGTTCAAAATTGACGAGGATGAGGATTTGTCCTATCTTTCTTCTGAGTTAACCGTTATCGAAAAAAATTATATCATCCGTCCCAACGACCTGCTTGAGCTGAAAGTTTACACAAACAAAGGGGAAAGAATCATTGATCCAAACCGGGAATTGCAAATCCAGCAGGGGCAGGTAAGAACTGAAGAGGGTCAACAGTCGTTTTTGGTGCTTGACGATGGCTCTGTAAAATTTCCTATGGTAGGACAAGTGAACTTATCGGGCATGAAACTCATAGATGCGGAGCGTTATCTGGAGAAAAAATACAATGAGTACTACAAGGAGAGCTATGTGAGGCTTCGGTATCTCAACAAGCGGGTCATCGTGCTGGGTGCGCCGGGAGGGCAGGTCATTCCCCTTGAAAGTGAAAATATTTCAATCTTAGAGGTCCTGGCATTGGCGGGTGGCATCGACGAAAGCGGCAAGGCTCATAATCTTCGTCTTATTCGCGGCGATTTGCATCAGCCTCAGGTTTTTCTGATCGATCTCTCCACAGTGCGTGGTACGCGCACCTCGATGATGGATGCACTGCCCGGTGACATCATTTATATTGAACCAACCAGAAAAGTAGCAACCGAAGCAGCCAAGGATTTCATGACAATATTTTCAATATTTCTGAACGTCGCAACATTGTTTGTTCTGGTTTACACACTGTCAAAAGATTAAGTGAAGATGAGCAGCGGAGCATTTGAAGATACCGATAAGCACACACCTCCTTTTGAGACTGTCGATCTCGAAAAGCTGAAGTCTATTTTCCTGAAAAGTCTTCCTTTTGTTATCCTCATCATCGCGCTTGGCCTGGGTATTGCGGTTGTAGTGATCCGCTACACCAAGCCACTCTATGAATCCTCATCCACGCTGCAGATTGACATCAAAAGTGATGCTGCGGTTTTAGGATTCAGAAGTTTTGATGATGACATCAACAATCTGGCAAGAGAAATTGAAATCATTAAATCCAGATTATTCCTGACAGAAGTGGCCAAGGCGCTCGATTTTAAAGTGAGTTATTACAAATATGGCGATATACTCTTTGAAGAGAGGTTCAACAGCTCGCCATTTTCGGTTTCTTATAAAACGCTGCATACCTCGCTATTGAATAAACCAATTGATCTGGAAATACTGGATAAAAGCCAGTATTTGCTCAGGTATCAGATGGGAGAAAGTGAGTTTGTGAATACTTTCAATTTTGCTGATTCTATATCCACACCGCATTTGGAGCTGGTCGTAAACCTTAAAGAAGGATATTTACCTGCTGGCAACGAGAAATATTTTTTCACCATCAACGAGCAGTCAAGCCTGGTCAGCTACCTGCAGAAAAGCCTAATTGTAGAGCCATTGGATTTTAAGGCAAAAACTATCCGAATCTCATTCAAAGACCACAACAGGTACAAGGCACGCGAAATCGTGCATGCCATCGACACCCTTTATCTCTATTACACTCAAATAGGGCTCAATAAGGCAAATACCCAGAAAATTAATTTTCTAAATGAGCAGCTCGCGCAGACGGAGCAAAAATTGGGCGAACTGGAAACCTATTTTGAAGCGTTTACTATTAAAAATAAAACCACTAATCTGGATGTCAATCTTTCGCAGGCCATTGCGAAATTGGAGGAACTCGATTCGCAGAAATTCATACTGCAAAGGCAATTGAATGCTTTCAATGCCATCAATGACCAGATTCTTTCGGACGATGAATTTGACCTCAACCCGTCTGATGTTGCTTATTTTGCACCGGACATGAAGCAGGAATTAGACCGGTTCAACAAACTGTCGCAGGAAAAGTATTTATTACTGAATTCCTACAATGAGAATACGCTTGCATTCAGAAAAAAGATCCAGGAGATTACCTTTCTTAAAGAACGACTGCTCAAATATATTGAATCAACCAGGGAGAATCTTTACAAAAACCTGGATGCACTGACCAACAATAGGCGACGGCTTGAAACGGAATTTGTTGAATTGCCATCAAAACGCACCGAATACACAAAAACCCAGCGATACTATGGGCTTTATGAAGAGTTCTACCTTACCCTCATGAAAAATAAGGCAGAATTTGAACTTGCGCAGGCCGGCACCGTGACAGACTACCGCATCCTGTCGGCAGCATCCACACCAATAGATCAGATTTCACCCAATAAGATGATTTATTATGGTATCGGCTTGATGGCCGGATTGTTTTTGAGTTTCGTTTTTATTGGCATACGTTACCTTTTGCACAATAAGATTTCCAATGTGCGTGAGCTCGAACTCGCCTCAAGTGCGTTTGTGCTGGGTAGTATCCCGTATTATGGTTTTGGTAAAAATGCATTAACCCGACTGGTTGTAAACAAGAATCTGAAATCCGCCATCAGCGAAGCGTTCAGGACCATAAGAACCAATCTGGAGTTTCTCAACGGACATCAGGAAAAAACCATTATTGCTATTACCAGCACGGTTAGTGGTGAAGGCAAAACATTTGTTGCGACAAATCTGGGTGGTATTATAAGTTTGCTTAAAAGTAAAGTTGTGCTGATCGATCTGGACATGCGCAGGCCAAGATTTCATGAGGTTTTCCAACACGCCGATCAGAGCAAAGGCCTCAGTACCATACTTATTAAGAAACATGGAATTGAAGAATGCATCCAGCGTACCGAGCTTGAAAACCTGGATTTTATTCCTGCCGGGCCGATTCCGCCAAATCCTTCCGAGCTGGTTCTGGGCGGCGCATTCAACCTGCTAATTGATGAGTTAAAAAAATCTTATGATGTGATCATCATTGATACCCCGCCGGTTGGGTTGGTTACTGATGGCATTCACGCTTTGAAAATTGCCAGCATCCCCATTTATGTGTTCCGGGCGGATGTTTCCAGGAAGTCTTATTTGCGGAATGTGTCACGCATGGCACGGATCAACAAGCTAAAAAATCTGTCATTGGTTTTAAATTCGACCCGAAATAATGCCTCAGACAATTACGGGTATAATAAAGGGTATTATGAACAATCCAAACCTTCAAAAAGGCGTAGGCTAAAAGAGATCTTTCACTTATTCGGATAACTTATGTTCAGGATATTCGGTAAAAAAGCCACCAGCAAACTCCTTCCTTTCAAGGTCGATTTGCATTCCCACCTCCTGCCCGGCCTGGATGATGGGGTAAAATCTATTGAAGAAACCATATACATTTTGAAATCCCTCCGCACTTTGGGCTACGAAAAAGTGATCACCACACCCCACGTGATGAGCGATCACTATCCTAACTCCGATGAGCAGATTCTGATCCGGCTCAATGAGGTAAACCAGCGATTAAAAAGACATAATTTAGGGATACAACTTGAAGCCGCAGCTGAATATTACCTCGATGAACAATTCGTCAGCAGGATTCAAAATGGGGAAAAAGTATTAACATTCCATGACAACTATCTGCTTTTCGAGACGGCTTTCATCAACAAGCCGGCGTTTCTTGAGGATGCTGTTTTTATGATGAACACAAACGGCTATCAGCCCGTACTGGCACACCCCGAAAGATATGTGTATTTGCTGTCAAACCGCAATCTGATAGAAAAACTAAAAAGTATGAACGTTCTGTTTCAGATCAATTTATTGTCACTTTTTGGTTATTACTCGAACGAAGTAAAAAAAAGCGCGCAGTTTCTGCTCAAATTAAATGCAGTGGATTTGATAGGTACTGATTGCCACAGTGCATTACAGGCAGATGAAATTGTTAATTTTGCAGGCAAAAGAAGAAATAACCCGCTTTTTCGAATTAAAGTTGAAAACCAAAGCCTGCTTTAATGGTGGTATTACAAGCATTAACATTTCATATTATGTGTTTTTTGATATTAGTTTTTTTCACTAATATGCGACATTCGTTTCAACAAAGTTTAACTTAGACTATGGGTGAGAGTTATAAGAGACAGGATGAGTTAAATGCAATGATAAAGGCCTTCGAAAAGCAACTTAAAAGCCAGGCTTTTGAATTTTATCCGATCGAGCAATTTGAAGAGATCATTCAGCATTACATAGACCTTGGAAAGAATAAAATGGCCTTAAGAGCCAGTGATATCGCCATCGAGCAATATCCATACTCCATTGGCCTGATGGTAGAAAAAGCGCAAATCCTTTCTAACATGGAGCGCTATAATGAAAGCCACGAGTTGCTTGAAAAAGCCCTCGCTTTGCAGCCAAACGATCCGGAAGTATTTTCAGCAAAAGGCAATATCTTCCTTGTTCAGGGTTTGTACGAAAAAGCAATTCATTGTTACGAGAAGGCCCTTCCGATGAGTGAGGATCAGGCCGACCTATATTATCAGATCGGACTCGCCTATCAGAATTCCTTTAAATACGAGAAGGCAATAGAGCAATACAAAATGGCTATTGAGTTGGATATCAATCACGAAAATGCACTCTACGAACTCGCCTATTGCCTGGATATAACTGATCAGCTTGAGCACAGCATTTCCTACTATAAAAAATTTATCGATCAGGATCCTTATTCACACTATGCGTGGTACAACCTGGGTACGGTGTACAATAAGCTTGGCAACTTCGAAGAAGCGATTTCTGCTTTTGAGTATGCCACACTTATTGACGAGAATTTTGCCTCGGCCTTTTTTAACATGGGCAATTCTTTTATGAGTTTGGAGCGATTTACAAAAGCAATTGATGCCTACAAAAAGACCATTGATATCGAGGGTGCCAGCGCAGAAACATATTGCAATCTTGCCGAGGCCTACGAAAAACTCGAACACTATGACCTTGCAGTAAAATATTATCAGAAATCAGTAAAACTGGATTCCTTCTATGACGAGGGTTGGTTTGGCGTGGGGCGATGCCTTGGATACCAGGAAAAATGGTATGAAGCGATTCATTTTCTTAACAGGGCGCTTAAACTCGATTGCGAAAATGCCACGTACTGGAAAATGGTGGCCGAAGCAGAATACCACATCGGAAACCTTGTGTCAAGCCTTGATGCCTACGAAGAAGCAAGCTTGCTTAATCCTGAAGATATCGACGTTTTCCTGGATTGGTCATTCATTTATTATGAACAAGGTGATCACGAAAAGGCACTTGAGGTTATCATCAATGCCCTGAACGAGATGCCGGATCAGGCTGATCTGTACTATCGCGCGACAGCCTACCTGCTTGCTTTAGGCAAATACAAGGAAGCCTATAATCACCTCGAAAATGCACTGATTCTTGACTTCGAAAAACATAACGAGCTTTTGGAGTTCATCCCAAAATTGGAGACACAAAAAGCACTTTTTAAAATTATCGATCAATTTAGACAAAACAGAAAATGAATTATTTTTTGAATGATCTCCCTACACGAACAGAAAAACCACGACAGGTCGGCATTACCATGGCCATGGACAAGGGTTTGAGCCTAAGAGAGGCAGAAGATTTTCTCAGTGTTTGCGGAGAGTATGTGGACATTGTTAAGCTTGGTTGGGGGACATCTTTCGTCACGCCCAATCTCAAGGAAAAAATAAAGGTTTACAAAAAGCACAACATACCTGTTTACTTCGGCGGGACTCTATTTGAAGCTTTTATCGTCAGAGGCCAGTTTGAAGATTATCTGAAGGTGCTGGAAAAATACGAAATCGAATACGCCGAGGTTTCTGATGGAAGCATCGAACTTGATCACGAGGTAAAATGTGATTTCATTTATAAGCTTGGAAAAAAAGTCACCGTACTTTCAGAAGTAGGCTCTAAAGATGTGGATAAGATCATTCCACCTTATAAGTGGATCCAGTTGATGGAGAAGGAACTGGATGCCGGAGCCTGGAAAGTGATTGGCGAAGCCAGAGAAAGTGGCAATGTTGGCTTGTTCAGGTCAACAGGAGAGGTCAGATCAGGTCTTGTGGAAGAAATTTTAACAAAAATTCCATTTGAAAAAATTATCTGGGAGGCGCCGCAAAAAGCTCAGCAGGTTTGGTTTATCAAGTTACTTGGCAGCAATGTAAACATCGGTAATATCGCACCAAATGAAGTGATTCCACTTGAGACAATCAGGCTTGGTTTGCGCGGGGATACCTTCAATCATTTCCTCAACAAAGAGTCCTGAAAGACGCATACCCACCCTATCTGTACTCAACCATGAAGCACCTTAAAGACTATTTATTGCTTTTTTTAAAAGGAATGGGCATGGGTGGCGCAGATGTGGTGCCGGGTGTTTCAGGAGGCACCATCGCCTTTATAACCGGCATCTATCAGGAATTGCTCGACAGTATCAAGTCTATTGATACCACCGCACTTCAGTTGCTCATCTCCCGCAAATTTGCCGACTTCTGGAGCCACATCAATGGTAAATTTTTACTCACCTTGTTTTCAGGAATATTTCTCAGCATACTTTCCCTGGCAAGACTGCTTCATTATGTACTGAATCATCATCCTATTCAGCTCTGGTCTTTTTTTTTCGGACTAATCATCATTTCGGCGATCCTGGTGACCAGACAAATAAAAAGATGGAACATCATCATCGTATTTGCAGGAATATTTGGCATCGCTGTGGCATGGCTCATCACATCAGCAACGCCCTCTACCACGCCTGATAATTATTTTTTCGTGTTTCTCTCTGGCGCCATTGCCATTTGCGCCATGATTCTACCGGGAATTTCAGGTAGTTTTATTTTATTAATTCTCGGAAAGTATGAATTCATCATCGGAGCGGTAAAGGATTTGAATATCCTGGTCATATTGGTGTTCGCAATTGGGTGTGCACTGGGCCTGCTGAGTTTTTCGAGGCTGGTATCCTGGCTTTTACACAAATACCACGATGCAACTGTCGCGGTATTAGCGGGCTTCATGCTTGGCTCACTGAATAAAATCTGGCCATGGAAAGAAACGCTTTCCTCAAGAATAAACAGTAAGGGGGAAACCGTACCCCTATTACAGCAAAACCTCTGGCCTACGGAGTATATGGAGCAAGTTGGTGAGCCGAAGATTATTGAAGCCATATTGTTTTTTGCCGTTGGCATATTACTGATAATTGTCATTGAGAAAGTAGCCCAATATACCAGCCATAAGCACTAAAATGAAGCGACAGTTCGGACTCATAGGGTATCCACTCAGCCACTCTTTTTCAGGAAAATACTTCAGCGAAAAATTTATTCGGGAAAATATCACTGATGCGGAATACAAGCTTTATGAAATTGAAACTATAACAAAAGTGGAGAACGTCTTTCAGATTAAAAATCTGAAAGGATTTAATGTCACCATCCCATACAAACATGCTATTAAGGAATACCTTCATGATTTTGATCACAGTGCCGAAAAAGTAGGTGCCGTAAACGTGGTTAAGATTTTACCAGATGGTAACAGAATCGGCTTCAATTCCGACTATTACGGGTTTAGAACCTCCCTTGAAAAGTGGCTGCCGGAAGGAATGAATTTTTCAGCGCTTGTTTTAGGAACCGGTGGTGCGGCCAAAGCCGTGATGGCTGTTCTGGATGATCTTTCTGTTCAGTTTCTGAAAGTTTCCAGAGACAAAACAAAAGGAGATATTACTTATCAGGAATTAAAAAATAGCCCCTCAACAATCAACAGTCACCGGCTTATCATCAATACTACCCCACTCGGCATGTCTCCGGATGTTGATTCCATGCCCGACTTACCTTATCGCAAATTGGATAATGGATATTATCTATATGATCTTATTTACAACCCGGAAGAAACCAGATTTATGCGTGAAGGGTATAAGCATGGCGCCCATGTTAAAAACGGATATGAAATGCTCGTGCTGCAGGCAGAAAAATCATGGGAGATATGGAATGACTAAATCATTTCCACATCTCTTTTAAATCTTTCAATCAGTTCCCGTTCTTCCTCTCTCAATCCGTCAACAGAGCTGGCTATCCGTTCAATCACATTGACGTATTTTTGCTTTAAGGAAGGGGTAAAATCCTTTTTATTCATCTTGATTGCAAACATGGCATGTTTGTAGGACTGCTCAATGTTGGGCGCAATCCTTTCCTCAAGAATAGAAAATCGATTTTTTGCTGACCATGCACTTTTTCCGAATTCTGAGTCGATGATTTCATTGAAATTTTTCTTTTCGACAGCTTCAAGTTTTCCATCAGCCAGGGCAATCGAATAGGCAAGTTCAGCCAGGGCCTGGACTAAAATAATGTTTTCTGACATAGGTATGTGGTATTATGAGATAAAATTGAAAACGCGTTTTTTTTGCGCTTTAAAAAATCCTAATCTAAACGATGGAAAATATAAATATTTGGGACAGAATTAACTAACCAAAGATGCTATTTTTACCGAATAATCTTTAACTATGACCTTCCGCCTGACCAGTGAATACGTACCGACCGGAGATCAGCCTCAGGCTATCAGGGAATTGGTAGAGGGAATCAGAAGCGGCGAACCGGCGCAAACGCTGCTCGGTGTCACGGGCTCAGGCAAAACCTTTACGATGGCCAACGTGATCAATGAGGTAGAGAAACCTACCCTGGTGCTAAGCCACAACAAAACACTTGCAGCCCAACTCTATGGCGAATTCAAGCAGTTTTTCCCGGAAAGTGCCGTTGAATACTTCATTTCATATTATGATTATTATCAGCCGGAAGCCTACATACCCAGCTCGAACATTTACATTGAAAAGGATCTTTCCATCAATGAGGAAATAGAGAAACTCAGGCTTAGTTCAACATCGGCGCTGCTTTCCGGGCGACGGGATGTGATAGTTGTGGCATCTGTGTCGTGCATCTACGGTATTGGGAATCCTGAAGAATTTGGCAAAAATGTCCTGCATCTACAGGTTGGCGATGTTATTGGCCGCAATAAGTTGCTCTTTAATTTTGTTGATATCCTGTATTCCCGAACAGAGGTGGAGTTTAAGCGCGGCAACTTTCGGGTTAAGGGCGACACAGTCGATATTTTCCCTGCCTATGCCGATTTTGCATTCAGAATCATTTTTTGGGGCGATGAAATTGAATCACTACAAATCATCAACCCGGTTACCGGTAAAAAAGTAAGCGAGGAAAAACTCATCACCATATATCCGGCCAACCTCTTCGTGACGAGTAAGGATGTGATCGAGGTGGCAATCAGGGAAATTCAGGATGATCTTGTAGAACAGATTCAGTCTTTTGAGGAGGAGCGGCGTTTTCTCGAAGCCAAGCGAATCAAGGAACGTACGGAATTTGACCTGGAAATGATCCGCGAACTTGGCTACTGTTCAGGAGTTGAAAATTATTCCCGGTACTTCGACAGGCGGAATCCGGGTAAAAGGCCTTTCTGTCTGCTGGATTATTTTCCCGATGATTTTTTGATGATCATCGACGAAAGTCATGTTACGATACCACAAATCCGGGCCATGTGGGGTGGCGACCGCTCACGCAAAATGAATCTTGTTGATTATGGTTTCAGGCTTCCGAGTGCCCTGGACAACCGGCCCCTCAAGTTCAACGAATTTGAAGAAATGCTTAACCAGGTGGTTTATGTAAGTGCGACACCCGGCGATTATGAATTCAGAAAGTCTGAAGGGGTCATTGTTGAACAAATTATAAGGCCGACAGGATTGCTCGACCCGGTCATTGAAGTTAGGCCAAGCCTGAACCAGATAGATGACTTGCTGGAGGAAATTGACGAGCGGGTAAAAATGGAAGACCGTGTGTTGGTCACTACGCTTACTAAAAGAATGGCCGAGGAACTCACCAAGTACCTGGACCGCACCGGGGTAAAATGCCGGTATATACACTCGGAGGTGAAAACACTGGACAGGGTTGAAATTTTGAGGGAGTTGCGACTGGGTGTTTTTGACGTGCTGGTAGGTGTAAATCTCCTGCGTGAAGGTCTCGATTTGCCGGAAGTATCGCTCGTCGCAATTCTCGATGCGGATAAAGAAGGTTTCCTGCGCAACCAGCGTTCATTGGTGCAGACCATCGGCCGGGCAGCTCGAAATGTGAACGGCAAGGTGATCATGTATGCAGATGCCGTTACAGAGTCGATGCAGGTTGCGATCGATGAAACCAACCGCCGCAGAAGCATTCAGATGGAATACAACGCTCTTCACGGGATTGTGCCGCAAACTGTGAAAAAATCCAAAGAGGCCATCCTTGAACAAACCACGGTGGCGGATTCAAAAAAAGCCGGAAAAAAATACTATGTCGAACAGGATCATGCAACAATTGCTGCCGATCCGCTGATGGAATATCTGGATAAAGATCAATTGCAACACCTGATAAATCAGACAAGGAAAAAGATGGAAAGTGCGGCGAAAGATCTTGATTTTATGGAAGCTGCCCGACTGAGAGATGAATTATTTGATCTGGAGAAAAAATATGGCGCTAAGTGATATGGTTTATCAGAAGATGGCTTTTTAACAATATCCTCATCACCAGGTACGCAGATTCACGCCCTTCATCACGTCCGATTCCCATTCTTCGAGGGATTTCTTTAATTCACTGACTATGCTGATTTCCTGATTCGAAAGGTCAATCTGTTCGCCCGGGTCATTTCGAAGATTGAATAAGCGGACTGAATCCTGCTCGATTAATAACTTCCACTCAGAGCGCCTGGCTGATTTCTGATTTCTGTATTTCCAGAAAAGGGTGCGATCGGGCAGTTTCTTCTGTTCCAGCAATAGCCGTGTGATATCAAGACCATCTAATTTATTTGGTGTTTGCAATGTTGATTTAGACAAATTTACAAAAGTAGAAAAGAGGTCCATGGTCATGACGGTCTGGTTGGTGATTGAGCCGGGCTTAATGGTTCCGGGCCAGTTGGCGATTGCCGGCACGCGGTGACCGCCTTCCCATAGAGATCCTTTAAAATCCCTGAAAATGCCATTGTTCGAAATACCCTTGTAGCCACCATTGTCTGAGCAAAAGAAAATCAGTGTTTTCTCCCGGAGCCGCAATTCGTCTAATTTTCTCAGGATGCGCTCAATTCCTTCATCCATCACCTCGATCATTTCTTTGTAAGCCCGTTTTTTGTCAGTGACTGAGCCCTCATAAGAAAACCTGCCGCCCGGAAATCTTTCGGCTTTGTCATTCCTGCCCTGGAATGGCGTATGCGGAGCGGCATGGGCAACGTACAGAAAAAAGGGTCTTTCATGATTATTTTCAATGAAATTCAGTGCATGGTCGGTGATCAGATCAGTGGTGTATCCCTTTTCCTCCACTTTTTCGAGGTTATACCACCAGTCCGGTACACCAGAGTTATCCACATGAGAATGATAATCGACATTACCGCTTACAAAGCCCCTGAAAAAATCGAATCCCTGGTAGGTTGGGTTAAACGCTATGTTGTATCCCAGATGCCATTTCCCGGTGATGCCTGTTGCATAACCGGCATCTTTCAGATAGTCGGCAATTGTAAATTCAGTTAAAGCCAGTCCGGTTTTCCTGGTTTCTCCTCTCGCATAAACCACCCCCTCCATACCGCTGCGCTGCTGGTATCGTCCGGTGAGCAAAGCCGCACGAGTTGGCGAACAGACCGCGCCGTTTGAATGAAAATCAATAAATTTCATTCCTTGTGCAGCAAGTTTATCAAGAGCAGGAGTTGAGATTTCTGTGTTGCCATAGCAACTTATATCTGCATACCCCAGATCATCGGCCATGATCAGGATAATATTTGGTTTCTCAAATTCGCGGGGGAAACAGGAAAGCAGGCAGATACTGACAACCAGACAAAAAATAAGTGATTTGAAGAAAGATTTAGCAGAGACCATATTCCTTTAATAATTATTGCATTCGAAAATCACTTAAAAACCGGAAATATCCTTGCGGGGCTTGTCCTTTCGACCCTTCCTTCGCGATACTTTGTAATGTTTCTGAGCGAAGTCTCGGCTTCCAGGCAAAGCGGCTCCTCGGTGTAAAAAAGCGCACCGCTTTGAATCCCTTTATTCCTGGATGCTTCTGTTAGTTGTCGGTAAAAATCGAACATCCTCAACCCTTTCGGCAGGGCCACCATGACAAAGGCCACTGCAAAAACGCAAATAATAAGTCTTTTCCACCTGCTCATATCAGATCAGTTATTTCAGGAAATACCAGGTAAAACATAATGTAGGCCATGAGCAAAGTTAGCAACAGATTTAACGATTGGCCGCAAATATAAAGTATTAAGGGCTTGCCTCCAGAAAACTGGTGTTTGAGTTCCCTGAAATTTACAGAAAGACCAATGCTGACAAATGCAAGGCAAAACAGCCATCCAATCAGATCGCTTGTAAAACCGCCTACAATTCCCTTATCAATCAGTGCGCCGGCCAGGGGTTGCTTCATGATCCAGAATAAGAGTGAAAACACGATTGAGGCGCCAAAAAATCCAAGTATAAATTTTGGGAATCGCTTCCAGATTTCTGAAATGCCCACGTTGGTTTTTCCGGTATTCTCAACTCTGGCTGACCAGTAAACAGCCACGGCAAACGCAATAACGCCGATCATGATATTTTGGATCATTTTGATTGTTGCCGCAACACTTAAGGCTTTATCACCTAAAAAAGCCCCGGCGGCCACCACCGCTCCGGTTGCATCGATGGTTCCTCCTATCCAGGCGCCACCAAGCACTTCCGGAAGTCCGATAAGCTTAATAAATGCCGGCATCACAATCATCATAACAGAGGTAAAGACC
>CAYZWN010000059.1:0-5453 GCA_964482185.1 uncultured Roseivirgaceae bacterium | reverse complement strand
TGCGAGGGTAAGTTCTTCCTTTTTCGCATTGCAGGCCGCCGCGGTGGCGATGGCTGCAGAAACCCCGCAAACTGACATATCGGCGCTGATGGTGATATTGAGCGTTTTGGAACCAATTTTCAGAATTTTCTGGCCAAACCAAAAGGTAATCACCAAAACGATGGGCGTTACAATCCAGGCGACAAAAATGCCCGGAAGTCCAATGGCCATAATCTTATTAAGCAGAATGCTGGCGCCCAACAAGACCAGGCCGGTTTTTATATAATACTCAGTCATCACTGCCGGCCTGATCCATCCCGGTGTACCAAGCGTATTACTAATAATCAAACCAATGGCAATGGCCCAGATTGCATAACCCAGACCAAGATCTTTCATATCGGCCTGGGCAGCGAGAAAAAATGAAAGCACCGCAATCACATAAATACCCAGGAACGCCAGGAAAAATTTAAGATAATTTTGACCCATGAACCAGGCCCCAATCCCAAAAATCATCCCCAGCATTATGCCGAGTTTCAATAGATCAGGAACAATAAAATATCCCCTGTCGCTGGCCTTTTTCTTAAGCGCGTCCAATTCTGTTTTTTTAAGTGTCCAATCTTGTATGAGGACGTCTGACCTGTCACCTGAACCGGCCGATTTTTCCAATAGAATCAAATCGGCTTCGAGATTCTGAATTGTATTAAGTACTGATTCGCCTGGCGTATTTGCCGGAGCATAAAAAGCTCCAGTGGGGTTTCCATGCCAGGTTTTTGGCCTTGAAAGCATTTCTTTTATTTGCCTGCCGATTTTCGTGCCCGCTCCAGTAAGATTATCGAGCTGTGCCTTCACCTTTAATCCCTCAATGGTTTTCTCTCCTCTTTTCTGATTTGCTACGATTTGATGTTGGGCAACAATTTGATCTCCAATTTCATTTTTGCCAATATGCAGGTAGATGAATATACCCGATAACAGGAAAAATGCTCCAATCCAAATTGCCCAGTAGTCCTCACTGGTAAGAAGTTTAGTTGAAAACCTTTCTTTTTTCATGATCTGTGCGTATTTGCCACAACAATACTACAAAAAATGTTGCGATTAAATAGGACTAAATATTGGTCTGTGTTTCGTAAATTTGCGGTTCGTTAAAAAGAGAATGAATGATTTATCCTATCGTTGCGTACGGCCATCCGGTATTAAAGAAAAAAGCTGCTGATATCGTCAAAGGAGAAATTGATGTCGTTGAACTTGCAAATGATATGTTCGAAACAATGTACCACGCTCAGGGCATCGGACTCGCAGCGCCCCAAATTGGTAAAAGTATCAGGATGTTCATAGCAGACGCGTCGCCACTTGAAGACGAAGAGGTGGGCGATTGGAAGCAGGTTTTTATCAACCCCGAGATGGTGAGTGAATCAGGTGCGGAATGGCTTTTTGAGGAAGGATGCCTCAGCATACCCGGTATCCGGGAAGACGTGTCGCGTAATGAGCAACTTAAAATCCGCTTCTTCGATGAGAACTGGATTGAGCACGAGGCAACGTACAGTGGAATGCAGGCACGCATCATTCAGCACGAATACGACCATATCGAAGGCATTCTTTTCACAGATCATCTGTCCGGATTCAAAAAAAGGTTACTTAAAAGCAAACTGACGAATATCAGCAAAGGCATTGTTAAGGTCGATTACCGGATGTCATTTCCAGCCAGGAAGTAAAATTGCTCCCGGCATGTTGCCATGGAAGCAAGTACAAAAAAATAACAATCCGTATGAACACACTAAAGGTTACCTTTATCCAGACTGAACTATATTGGGAAGATATCGGTGCGAATCTGGCCATGTTTGAAGAGAAAATCTGGGATCTGCAAACAGACATCATCCTGCTTCCGGAAATGTTTAACACCGGATTCACGATGAATGTAGAAAAATGTGCTGAACCTGTGAATTTAACAACTCTCAAGTGGATGAAGCAGATGTCTGCCCAATTAAATGCCGTGATCGCCGGAAGTTTTATAGTAAAGGATTCAAAACAATTTTTCAACCGACTCTATTGCGTGCTGCCTGATGGGCAGTATATACAATATGACAAGCGGCACCTATTCAGAATGGGCGATGAACATCTCAATTTCACTCCCGGCTCGGAAAATGTCATTTTGCACTATAAGGGATGGAACATCAGGCCGCTCATCTGCTATGACCTGCGCTTTCCTGTGTGGAGCCGCAACCGAATCAACCCTGGAAGCCAGCTTCCGGAATACGACCTCCTGATGTATCTCGCAAACTGGCCCGCTCCGCGGAACGATGTGTGGGATACCTTGCTGAAAGCCCGCGCTCTGGAAAATCAGTGTTATTGTGTAGGTGTAAACCGTCTTGGCGAGGATGGCATGAAAGTACAATATGCAGGTCATTCGGCTATGTATGATTACAAAGGTCATCTCTTGACCAGGCTTACAGGTGATCCGCAGGTGGCCACCTCTGAAATCAGCCTGACAGATTTGAAGGAATTCAGAATGAGATTTCCCGCATACCTTGATAGTGATGTCTTTTCGATAGAATAATAAGCGACACAGGTTTTTATGAAAAATGCTCCTTACATCTTTTCCTCCAGGACTATAATGGTTTTAATTTTCATTTTGCCTAAGGGTATTCCTGGTGCTCCATTATTTTCGGTGATTGATCAGCTAATGATATGATTAAAGTTTCGCCAGTTCAGGCCTGTTCCGGCAAGGCATCTTTGTTTTTGTTATTGATCTTTCACGCAGCATTTATATTTAAAACCCATGCCCAAAAAGGTACCGATGATGAGAAATTACCAGTGATACATAAAAAGGATTCCTCTGCTCTACTCGAAGTAGATAGCCGAAGAATCCGTTTAACGCCATTCATTGCACCGACACTTTCGCCGGAAGTCGGTCTGATGTTTGTGGCCGGCGGCCTCCTCTCATTTAAGGTCGATCGGTCAGACAAATTTCTTCAGCCGTCCTCCATTCCTTTTTCCGTTGGATACAGCACCACTGGTGCGTTCAATCTGAATATTCGTCCATCGATATTTTTTAAGAATGATAAAAACCGTGTGATCGGCGATATATGGGTTAGGGATATGCCTGATAATTACTGGGGAGTTGGATACGATGCCGCCACGGATCCCTCACAACCAGATTCAACTACATCATATCACCGTAACTGGTGGCAGGTGTACCTGAAATACGTGCACCAGTTCAAGACAAATTTTTTTGCCGGTGCCCTATTTGATTATAATCGAACACAAGCCACCAATCTGAATGCTCAGATGGAGCTCGATCCATATATCATTGATCAGGGTACGCTTATCAATAACTGGAGCATTGGCTTGCTGCTGCAATACGACACACGGGATATCACCGTGAATGCATACGAAGGTGTTTTTGTAGAGCTCAGCTCTAATTTCTACATATCGGAAGGCCTCAGCAAGCCTGCATACCAGATACTCATACTGGATTACCGGCAGTATAAACAGATCAAGCGACCTGGAAACACACTCGCCTGGCAGGTCAGAAGCAGAATAGGAACAGGAAATGTGCCATGGCCGGAGATGTCGCAACTGGGCACGCCTTTTGACCTCCGCGGGTATCGCTGGGGTCGGTACAGGGATCGAAACATGCTCTATGCATTAATGGAATATCGGTATATGTTCAGGAAAAAGACACCGCGGAAAGACGGCAACATGATATCCAGATTCGGGCTTGTGCCGTGGGTAGCCACAGGCAGCGTGGCCGGTCAGTTGAAGGATCTGAATCACTGGCTGCCCAATGCCGGGCTTGGGTTCCGCTATGAAATCCAAAAGAGAATGAACGCCAGAATTGATTTCGGAATAGGCAATGATACCAATGCCTTCTATATCAGCTTTAATGAAACTTTTTAGGCGATAATCTGAAGCAATATTTAATTTTAATTTTTACACTAATTTGGTTAGATTTGCTTTCAGAATATTAGAATAATTTAGTTTTATTGCATTTTTCGAAATAATTTAACGAAAATTTTAATTAGGGTTAATTACGATACCTCATCCGATTTGTCCGCATATTGGAACTGATTAATTATAAAAAAAGACAGCGCTGATACAAATAGCCGAATGATATGAGCACGAAATCAGAATTAAAGGAGCTTACTTTACTTTTTGATATAAGCATTTGCCTTAATAAAAGCAAAAACATCAAGGATGTGCTCCATCAGATTCTTGAAATGATGGCCAATTATATCGGAATGGAGCGAGGCACAATCACTTTGCTCAACAAGGGTACATCTGAAATCAACATTGAAGAAGCTTACGGACTGTCGAAAGAAGAAAAAGCAAGAGGAAAATATAAAATCGGAGAAGGTATTATCGGTAAGGTTGTGGAGTCAGGCATGTCGGTTTACATCCCCCGAATTTCAGATGAGCCTCAATTTCTCGATAAAACCAAAGCCAGAGACAAAATCAATCTCAAAGACGTGTCCTTTTTGTGCGTACCCATTAAGCACGACAGGGAGGTAATCGGTACACTAAGCGTTGACCGGGTATTCAATAATAACTTTACCTTCGAGGAGGACATCCGGCTTATAAGCATCATCGGAAGTATGATTGCCCAGGCGCTTCGCGCGCGTCAGGAAGAACTCGAAGAACTCGAAAGGTTGCAGGAGGAAAACAAGCGATTGCAGAAGGAGCTGAAAATGAAATTCAATCCTGCCAATATGATCGGAAACGGACAAGCCATGCAGGTTGTTTATAACCTTATCGCCAAGGTAGCGCCCACAGAAGCCAATGTACTCATTACCGGTGAAAGTGGCGTGGGGAAGGAACTGCTCGCCCGAACGATTCATTTTGAAAGCGCCCGTGCCATGGAGCGGTTTAATCAGATCAATTGTAGCGGTTTAACTGAAAGCCATATCGAAATAGAACTTTTTGGGCAGGAGTTGAAAGATCATGACGGTAAGACAAAGGTATTGTCCGGCATTTTTGAGCGGACTAATGGCGGCAGCTTATTCTTGACCGATCTTGCTGACATCCCACTAAAACTACAGGCAAAATTATTGCAACTAATCCAGGCCAGGAAGATTGTCAGAGCAGGAGGCAAAAACAAAGTGGACACAAACGTTCGTTTGATTTGCGCCACAAGTAAAAATCTCGAACGCTTGCTTGAGGAAGGCAAAATTATGGAGGAATTGTATTACATGCTCAACGTTTTCCCTATCTACATTCCTCCGCTCAGGGAGCGTAAAAGTGATATTCCGCAATTGATTGATCACTTTATCGAAAAATTCAATGAAGCCCATAATCTGAATGTTAAGCGCATCAGCACCTCTGCAATCGACATGATTGTAAGCTACCACTGGCCGGGAAATGTCAGAGAGCTCGAGAAGTGCGTTGAGCGGGCATGTATTCTGGGTAATACCGGCGTGATTTATGGTTTTCATTTACCCCCAACCCTACAGCCACCAGAATCAACAGGCCCGCCGGAACGC
>CAYZWN010000058.1:0-21704 GCA_964482185.1 uncultured Roseivirgaceae bacterium | reverse complement strand
CTGACAAATAACCATAAAATTCTCCGTTTCAGTTCCTTTAACCGGAAAGTTCTTTGTTGATAGCATTGATCGCCCCATTAGCCTCAATGACCTAATTAGTTTTGGCGCTTATTGGTAATGCAGTCTAAAATATGGCAGTCATGCACAATTATAAACCACTGTCACTGAAATGAAAAAAGGCCGCCTCATCAGAAGCAGCCTTTAAATTCATTGATACTATGTTAAATTTATTTCGGGAATTCAAGTTGCGCCTGTGCAGCAGCCAGCCTTGCGATTGGCACCCTGTATGGCGAACAACTCACGTAATTCATTCCGACTTTATGGCAGAATACCACTGATCTCGGATCGCCACCATGCTCACCGCAGATACCGATTTTCAGATCCGGATTGGTTTTCCTTCCGCCTTTTACACCAATATCCACCAGAAGGCCAACCCCGTGCTGATCGAGTGTCTGGAATGGGTCATCCTTGAAGATACCTCTTGCCAGATAATCTTTCAGGAACTTGCCGGCATCATCACGGCTGAATCCAAGGGTCATCTGGGTCAGGTCGTTGGTGCCAAACGAGAAGAATTCTGCGTCCTGGGCAATCCGTTCTGCAGTAATTGCGGCACGAGGAACCTCTATCATGGTGCCGACCATGTAATTGACTTTCACGCCTTTTTCTTCCATTACCTTTTCAGCCGTTTTCACAACAACATCCTTTTGGTTTGTGAATTCCGGATTTGTGCCAACCAATGGAATCATGATTTCAGGCAATACGCTCACCCCTTCTTTGGCCAGATCACAGGCTGCTTCCATGATGGCCCTTGCCTGCATTTCAGTAATCTCAGGATAGGTAATTCCCAGGCGGCAGCCACGGTGGCCAAGCATCGGATTGAACTCGTGCAGTGCATCTACCTTAGCTTTAACTTCCTCGAGTGTCACGCCCATTTCTTCTGCCATAATTTTTTGGTTGGCATCATCATGCGGCAGGAATTCATGCAAAGGAGGATCAAGTGTTCTGATTGTCACAGGAAGACCGTTCATGGCTTTGAAAATACCGTAAAAATCATCGCGCTGATAAGGCAGCAATTTGTCGAGTGCCTTTCTTCTGCCTGCTTCATCATCCGCAAGAATCATTTCACGCACAGCCTTGATCCGATCACCTTCAAAAAACATATGCTCAGTACGGCAAAGGCCAATACCTTCAGCGCCAAAATTCCTTGCAACTTCAGCATCATGTGGCGTATCGGCATTAGTGCGTACCCTCAGGTGACGAACCTCATCAGCCCAATTCATTAATGTACCAAAACTTCCTGAAAGTTCAGGGTCGATCGTCGGAACTTTACCTTCTATTACTTCACCTTTAGAACCATCAAGCGAAATCCAGTCCCCTTCTTTGAAGACCTTACCATTAACCGTCATGGTTTGTTGCCTGTAATTGATTTCCAGCGCGCTGCAACCTGCCACGCAACATGTTCCCATGCCTCTGGCGACAACGGCCGCGTGAGAAGTCATACCTCCCCTTGAGGTGAGAATACCGCGGGCTACGTGCATACCGCCAATGTCTTCGGGAGAAGTTTCGATGCGAACCAATATTACCTGCTCTCCTTTTTCCACCCATTCTTCTGCATCTTCGGCATGGAATACAATTCTACCGCTTGCTGCACCGGGTGAAGCCGGCAAACCCTGAGCAATGACATTGGTGACGGCATCTGGATCGAACATTGGGTGGAGGAGTTGATCTAACTGCTCAGGCTTAACCCTCATTATGGCTGTTCTCTTATCTATCAGGCCTTCTTCAACCATCTCAACGGCAATTCTAACGGCTGCTGCTGCAGTCCTCTTTCCATTTCTGGTCTGTAGCATCCATAATTTTCCCTGCTGAATGGTAAATTCGATATCCTGCATATCCTTGTAGTGCTGCTCAAGTTTATGATAAATCTCAACCAGATCAGCATAAGGCTTGGGCATTACTTCTTCAAGCGTCTTTTGCGAAGGGTCGCTCTTTGTTGATTCGTTTACAGGCTGCGGGGTACGGATACCTGCCACAACATCTTCACCCTGGGCATTAATCAAATATTCTCCATAGAAACTTCTCTGGCCGGTGGCAGGGTCTCTTGTAAATGCCACACCGGTACCGCAATCATCACCCATGTTACCATATACCATTGATTGTACATTCACAGCCGTACCCCATTCGCCCGGGATACCGTTGATTGCACGGTACCTGATGGCCCGATCATTCATCCAGCTGCCAAATACGGCACCTACGGCTCCCCATAGTTGTTCCATCGGATCATCGGGAAAATCATGACCGGTTGCTTCTTTAATGGCAACTTTAAACTCTGCCACGAGTTCTTTTAAATCTTCAGTGGTAAGGTCCGTATCCTCCTCTACACCTTTTGCAACTTTTTTGTGCTCAATGATCACTTCAAAGGGATCTTCATCCTCTTTGTTGACCGGCTTGAGATCAAGTACCACATCACCGTACATCTGAACAAATCTCCGGTATGAATCCCACGCAAAACGGGGATTTCCGGAAAGTTTCGCCAATCCTTCTGTAATTTCTTCATTGAGACCAAGATTCAACACGGTATCCATCATACCCGGCATGGATACCCTTGCGCCGGAACGCACCGAGAACAAAAGCGGGTCGGCCGGATTGCCAAATTTTTTACCGAGCTCCTTTTCTGTTTTGGCAATGGCTTCTTCTACCTGGCCCTTCAGGGAGGCGGGATAATGGCGATTATTCTTATAGTATTCAGTACAAACTTCAGTACTGATGGTGAACCCCGGAGGAACCGGAACACCGATATTACACATTTCAGCCAGATTGGCACCTTTGCCGCCAATCAGGTTTTTCATACTTGCATCACCTTCCGAGTGGTTGGCTGCAAAAAAGTAAACATATTTAGGATCACTCATAATCAGTAAAGTATTAAGTTATATTTGATTTACATGGAAAAATTCAGTAATGAGATGTGCACAATTTTGGGTTTACCATTTGACTCTGAAGAAAAAATTGTGGCCAATCAATAAAGGCCCGAAATTAGTCAATTATTCAGATTTTTACTGAATTATAATGAAAAAAAATGATGATTATTGGTCTCGTCCTTAGAATTTGAGTTGCTGATTAAGTTTTGCCTGTTTCTGACAAAACAGAACTACTAAGTTATTACCAGTCCGGGGATCGAATTTCATCCGGAAAAATTATGCATTGCCTTGAAGCTGTTATTTACTGCACTCTAAGATCCTCCTTCATTCACTTTTATAAGTCATTTTCGGGAACTGCCTGCCTTTAGGAAATGTTTAATTTTTACATGCATCGACATCTTTTATATTAAAATCAGCACGCAAGTACATGCATCAATTGACGGCATGGCATAGAATCCTCTTAACAGGGGAGCAAAACTACTGAATGATTCAAACACCAAAATATTTTCAACATGCTTTCTCGCCGCAAGTTTTTGGGATTCAGCGCAGCCGGCGCATTTACCGCCGCTGTTGGCTGCCGGCCACCGGAATGGAATCAATTTTCCAATAATAATGGTCGTGAATTACTTGATTTAAAAACCGGGCTTAATCTCAAAAAGAAATATTTTCTCGGATATCCTTTGAATATGAATACCCCTCCTGAGGCATTTTTTAAATGGAGAAGCGAACTAAAATCCAGGGGGATCGGGAGCTTTGGATTTAACAATGTAGGCAATCCTTTCATGCAAAGTTCCATACCATACAACACACATGAATTTGAAAGGGAGGTAATCGTGCGCTTTGGTAAGCAATACGGTTTTCCATCATCGGATACATGGGGATTTATTTCGCATAGCGGAACGGATAGCAACATGCACGGCATGTATATCGGAAGGACTATTTTACAGGGGAAAACAGGATCGGCCCCGAGGTGCTATTTTACTCCTGAGGCGCATTATTCGATTCAGATATTATGCGATCTGCTGGGTATGGAGCGGGTTTTCGTTAGTACGAAACCGGATGCAAGCATGGATCCTGAGGATTTGCAAATGAAGCTTTCAGAACATTCACACCAACCGGCACTGGTTGTTGCGTCTTGCGGTACAACATTCAAAGGTGCCATTGATCCGCTCAATAAAATCAGGGAGGTTTTGAAGCCTTATGAAAGTTATGTACATCTGGATGCGGCCTTGTTTGGCGGGTATCTGCCCCATACACACGGAGCATTTCATATATTGCACCAACAAGATCACATAATTGATTCACGGCCCAGATATGATTCTATAGCGATTTCATGTCATAAATTTATGGGGTTCCCCTCCCCTGCCGGCTTATTCATCACCAGGCAATCTACTTACTCAAAATTTTCAGAATTCTACACACAGGTACACAATCCGGAGTACATCGGACATATGCCGGGAACCATCACCTGTTCGCGTGATGGTGTGAAACCCGCAGAATTTTTTTATTTCTCAACCGATGAGTCATTAACCCGACAGAGAAAAGACGCCATTGCCCTACTCGAAAACACTGATTATCTGGAAGAACAAATGCAAAAGAACTTCCCTGATTTAATACCCAGCAGGGTAAATACATTGTCCAACACCATTTATTTCAAAAAACCCAGTGACGATTTGGCAAAAAAATATTCGCTCGCCACCATGCACCTCAACACTGCATTTGGAAATGAGGAATACGCACACATCGTGGTGATGCCCCATGTAAAGCAGGATGTTTTAAATGAGTTTTTGTCGGATCTGGCTGATCACCGCAAAATCAGGTTGGGACACTCAATGAATCTGAGTACCCATGAAATCACATAACTTAATCCTTAGAAATCAGGCATGTTCCTAATCTCGTAATCAATTATCAAGGAAAATCCAGGGTGCTTACTCAGCAGAATCACAGCCTTGGATTACACAAAAAAAATTCATCGGTAGGAATACCTGCAACGAGTCTGTTATATATACAAATTATCAAATTCTCCAGTTAACAACATTAAAACATACAGATATAAGAAAAAGCAAGCATCTATTTCACTATTTACTCCCTGCCATGACATTCATATTTATGATGTTCACTACATCATGCAGTGAAGATTCTGAATTGGATAACCCGGAAATATCCAACAATTCAGAAGCAATTTTTTTGGTAATTAATGAAGACAGCATTGACAATGGCAATGAACCGAATAATTTTTCGGCCGTCGATGTTAACGATCAACTTGCCGACATTGGCTTGAGACTTCCGCTTAAATATTTTAAAGATAATATTGGTAAAACCATTGACTTATACACCGGCGAAGTGGGCGATGAAGGTTGGTTTGCGCTGAAGACCATCCCATCTTCATGGGTAAGCACAGGCCCCACAAACGATGGATTGAGGAATTATCTGGCACCCGGCCCCGGGCTTGGCGCACCGGTTCCTGATGATGACAGAGAAGTGCTTCTTGACAAAATACCGGATGTAACGCCACTAAGGGCGACAGGTTTAAAAATGCTGATTGGGAAAACCATTTATGCTGTTGTCTATGACGGCGACATCAGCATCAATTATTCGCCTTTGAATGGTAATTTACAAGGCAGCAATCTTGGTGTGGCAGCGTTTGATGTGCTTGGGGTGTATGAGCGAAAGGATGGGTCGACCGGATCATTGCCACGAGTGACTATAAAAATCAGAGATACTGACCAGGTATCTGCGCTTCCGTTGGTGTTGTTTTCCAATGCACCCGTACCGGAATCATCCTCGGTGCCATATGATACTGTACCATAATGCAGAATCAATTAAGGGGTACTGCCGGAGAACATCACTTCGGCAATACGCTGTCCTTACCAATTAAATCTTCCGGGCTATATTTAGCAGAATTAAATCATAATTCTACCCGTTTTCCATTTTTTTCACTTTTTCCAATACAGCCTCGCTGAGCGAATTCTTGTAGGCGATCATTTTGTCTCTGATTCCGGCATCGGCCACCGATAAAACCTGGGCAGCCAGCAAGCCGGCATTTTTTGCGCCATTCAGTGCCACCGTTGCCACCGGGACGCCTCCGGGCATTTGCAGAATAGACAGCACAGAGTCCCAGCCATCAATGGAATTTGAAGACTTTACCGGAACACCAATAACCGGTAAAGGTGAAATGGCGGCCGCCATTCCCGGTAAGTGCGCCGCACCACCGGCACCGGCGATGATTACCTGAATGCCCCGTGAATGCGCACTTTCCGAAAACTCAACCAACCTTTTTGGCGTTCTGTGCGCAGATACAATGGTCATTTCATAAGGTATTCCGAATTCCGACAATATATCAGCTGCGCCCTGCATGACGCCCAGATCAGAATCCGATCCCATGATGATGCTTACAATTGGTTTTGCCATGATTTTATTTTTAGGTTTTGTTTAACTAATTCAGCCTTTTCCCGGGCAGCGTCGATGCTTGAATCAAGTACAGTTACATGGCCCATTTTCCTGAAAGGCTGTGTAATCTTTTTGCCGTACAAATGCACCTTAACTCCATCAATTTTCAATGTTTCCGAAAGTCCTTCATATTTTACAGGGCCCGTGTGCCCTGGTTCGCCCAGCAAATTTATCATAACCGCAGGGAGCTTTGATTGTGTGCTTCCCAGAGGAAAATTAAAAATTGCCCGCAACATTTGCTCAAATTGGGAAGTCATGATGCTTTCTATGGTATGATGGCCACTATTGTGTGGCCGGGGTGCCACCTCATTTACAAGCACATCACCATATTGATCTATAAAAAACTCAACAGCCAGTATGCCACATACACCCAAATCAGAAACCAGTTTTGAAGCCAGTTCTTGTGCCCGCCTGCTAACTTCTTCAGTGACAGCAGCCGGACAAACAAGCCGTTCCACCAGGTTAGCTTCTGGATTGAACTCCATCTCAACCACAGGATAATACTTCACTTCACCATTGGCATTGCGGGCAGCGATCACGGATATTTCTTTGCTGATTTCCACCTTTTTCTCAATAACTGACGGGCCATCCAGAAGTTTATTCAGGTCGCTGTTACCTGTTATCACTGCTACACCACGACCATCGTATCCGCCTTTTCTCAATTTCTGGACGAACGGAAAATGGAGTTTGCCTGATTCAAGCAACTTCATAATCTGATCTTTGTCATTTACAAGCTGAAAGGGTGCGCTGGGTATATTGTGGCTTTCGTAAAACTCCTTTTGCAAGCCTTTATCCTGAATCATCTCTAAAATCTCAGGACTTGGGTTAATGCGTTTACCTTCTGATGCAAGCTGTTTCAACGCATCCACACTCACGATTTCGATTTCAAAAGTCAGCATATCTACCATGCGGCCAAAGCGCAAAAGATCATCGTAATTGTTTGGATCACCCCGGACAAACAATGTGCATGACCCGGATGCCGGGCATTGCTCTTCTTTATCCATAACATATGTTTTCACATCCCAGTTATTTGCCGCCAACACCAGCATTTTACCTAGTTGCCCGCCGGCAACGATTCCAAGTTTAAATTCTGAAGTTACAAGTTGCTCCATGCAAAAATATTATTGATTTAGTAATTGGACGCAAGGTAATAATAAAGCAGCATACCAACAGGGCCATCGAAAGGAAAGGGCACTCCCTGTTCCCCGGATTAGCTCATGGTGTGGCAATCAGTCGTGAAAAAAACTAACGAGGCCACATTGGCTAAATTTTCCGGTAAAAAGTGGACTGGTGCAAGCAATTTATTTGTACAATCATAAAGTTTTGCTGGTATTTTAATGGCTAAAAAATGGTCCTGTCTGTTTTTCGAATCTATTGACCAACTGTTAGCTATACTGATATTTCATATTTGGAGGGATGTTCACTCCGGGTTTACATCCTGACGAACCAGAGCCCGGCCAGTTACAAATCGGGGAAGAATCAGGGATGCATAAAACCTGCACCGGCAGTTAACTGTACAAAATGTCTCTTCAAAACTTCACTAAACCAGAATTGAGGAATATCCACCTGGCGTTTTTATGGCTTCGCAAGGTAATCGCCCTTAGCGCGGGCATACCAGTACAATCTGAAAAAGAAACAAGGCTAAAAAAATACTTCCGGTGGAATCTTGATTTTGATGAAAACACAGGGATAAACAGCATGCGGAGTCACGGAATTTCTTTGACAACAATCCCGGTTAGATGAGCGCAGACACAAAATCCTTTAACAGATAAAGTTGATGAAAACACGAAATGTCTTACTTTTGCTTATTAATTTAGAAACCAATGCTTTTAGATTTTGAAAAACCCATCGTAGAGCTTGAAGATAAAATTGCCGATATGAAATCATTGGCTCAACAAAATGGTGTAGATGTGACCGATGCACTGACATCATTGCGGGAAAAACTGCAAACACTCAAAGAAGAAACCTACAGCAATCTTACCCGCTGGCAGCGTGTTCAACTTTCACGTCATCAGGATCGACCCTATACACTCGACTACATTTATGAAATCACCAACGATTTCATTGAATTGCATGGCGATCGCAACGTTGCTGATGACAAAGCGATGGTGGGCGGCTTTGGAACTGTAGATGGCCAGACAATCATGTTTGTCGGACAACAAAAAGGCCGAAATACCAAGCAACGGCAGGAGCGCAACTTTGGTATGGCCAATCCTGAAGGGTACAGAAAAGCTTTGCGCTTGTTTAAACTGGCTGAAAAATTCAATAAACCCATTGTTACACTGATTGATACACCAGGCGCTTACCCTGGACTTGAGGCTGAATCCAGAGGCCAGGCTGAAGCAATTGCAAGAAATATGAAAGAAATGTCGGTGCTAAAAGTCCCTGTTATCTGCATCATTATTGGTGAAGGTGCATCCGGCGGAGCAATAGGCATAGGTGTTGGCGATAAAGTCTTTATGCTGGAAAACACCTGGTATTCTGTCATTTCACCAGAATCATGCTCGTCCATTCTGTGGCGCAGTTGGGATTTCAAAGAGCAGGCCGCCGAAGCGCTGAAACTAACAGCAGAAGACATGACTGGGTTCGGACTTGTTGACGGGATCATCAAAGAGCCGCTGGGCGGGGCACATACTGATATGAAATGGCAATCAGAAATGATTAAAAAAACCATACTTTCAACCCTGGCGGAGTTGAACAAAATGGATCCGGAAGATCGCGTTGCTAAAAGAATTGAGAAATTCTGTAAGATGGGCGTGGTACAGGAATAAATGATTACATATTGAGCATTACAAACCACCAGAGCAAGCTTTGGTGGTTTTTTTTAGACTTAAAGATTCACCGATATATAAAATCAAAAATTGAATAATTCTCAGAATGCAGTTACATATTATCCACACCGGTCTTTTTAAACTCGATGGCGGGGCCATGTTTGGCGTGGTGCCAAAATCACTCTGGTCGCGCACCAATCCTGCCGATGCAAACAACATGTGTACCTGGGCGATGCGTTGCCTGCTTCTCGAAGATGGCGACCGCCTGATCCTGATCGATAATGGCATGGGTGACAAACAGGATGAAAAATTCTTCAGTCATTTCTTTTTGCATGGAGATTTTTCTCTTGAAAAATCATTAAAAGCTGCCGGCTTTGCCCCTGCTGATATCACAGATGTATTTCTGACTCATTTGCATTTTGACCATTGCGGAGGTGGAGTGAAATGGAAAGACCGGGACAAAAAGCTTACGGAAACAGTATTTCCAAATGCAATTTACTGGACAAACAGCGATCATTGGCTGTGGGCAACCAAACCCAATGCCCGGGAAAAAGCGAGTTTTTTAAAAGAAAATCTCCTCCCGATGCAGGAGAGCGGTCAGTTAAAATTTATTGATCCGTCGGTTTCAACAGTTTTCCCACAATTCGACATACTCTATGTCGATGGGCATACGGACAAAATGATGATTCCGCACATCCGTTATAAAGGCTATACCATTGTTTTTGCCGCTGACCTGTTGCCTTCCACAGGGCATATTCCTTTGCCATACGTGATGGGATATGATACGCGTCCACTACTCACGCTGGAAGAAAAGGCATTATTCTTATACAAAGCAGTTGAAGAAAAATATGTCATCCTGTTGGAGCATGATGCCGTAAATGAATGTTGCACCTTGAAAATGACAGAAAAAGGCCCCCGGCCTGATCAAATTTTTTCTTTAAGTGAAATAGCCTGATCGGTTTGAGCGCTCCACTAACATATTCATCAGAATGAAAAAGATCGGCATTTCATTGTCAGGGGGTGGCACCAGAGGTATTGCCCATATCGGCATCCTCAAAGCACTGGATGAAGCGGGCATCAGAATCAGTATGGTAACGGGCACAAGCGCCGGAGCCATTATTGGGGCATTTTATTGCAGCGGTTATGCACCTGATAGCATTTTGCAAATTCTTCAGGAGACCAGGATAGCCCGCTACGTCAGACCGGCGATGAGCAAGGCGGGATTACTTAAATTGGAGAAGCTCAGTCCGCTCTTCAATCGATATATAAAAAATGACACCTTTGATGCGCTGCATATCCCCCTAATAGTTGCAGCTACAAATGTGCGGCTGGGTAAAAGTGCGTTTTTTTCCAGTGGGGAACTCATCAAGTCCGTGCTTGCATCATGCGCTGTGCCGGTTATATTCAGACCGATCAGGTTAAACGGCGAAGTTTACATTGATGGCGGTATTCTCAATAATTTGCCGATAGAGCCGCTTATAGGGCATTGTGACGTAATCATAGGCTCTAACTGCAATCCGGTGCCTGAAGATTATGAGCCCGGCAATATACGCTCAATGGTTGAGCGGTCCCTTCTTATGGCGATTGGAGTCAATACATATTTAAATAAAGACAAGTGTGATGTATTTCTGGAGCCGGAGCAGCTAAAAGCTTACGGTGTGTTTGAGTTTTCAAAAACTATGGAAATTTTTCAAATCGGCTACGAATATGGAAAATCAAAAATTGGCGAAATCAAACAACTTTTAAAGTGACGAGAATTTTTAAACGGCTGGATTTTCATTGACTTTTATTACCTCACACCGATCAGAAAAAACAGATAAATCTCAAATTTCAATAACCGAAAATACACTTAGTCAAAGTATGTGATGCTGAGTAAATTTTTTATAAAGACATTTTTCGATTCCGTGAAAACCCGGAGGTCATTGATGTACATTTGGAGGGTTACTTTTGATTTTGAACTGATAAAGTCTTAAACAACAAACGAAATATTATAACTTGCATACGCCTCTAATCACAATACAAGGATTTTTAAATTGAACATATGAACACAAGAACAAACATCTTTTATTGGGCAGTAATGATTATGCTGCTAACAAATTGTACCGATATGAATAAACAAATGAAGGTAGATTTGGAGCCCCCTGTTGCCGAAAAAATTCCGATGGAATTGACGGCACACGGCGACACCAGAATTGACAATTATTACTGGATGCGTCTGAGCGATGAGCAAAAAACTGCCAAAATACCGGATGAGCAAACTGAGAGGGTGCTGGAGTATCTTAGTGGCGAAAATGCCTTTACAAATGAAGTAATGGCACATACCAAACAGTTTCAGGAAGATTTATTTGAAGAAATTAAAGGTCGGATCAAAGAAGATGATGAAAGCGTCCCTTATTTTAAAAATGGATATTGGTATTATTCCAGGTTTGAAACAGGGCAGGAGTATCCGGTCTATTGCCGGAAGAAAGGAACGCCCGAAGCAACAGAGGAGGTAATGCTCAATGTGAATGAGCTGGCTGCGGGATATGACTTCTACAATGTCTCAGGGCTGAGTGTCAGTCCGGACAATAAGCTACTGGCGTTTTCTGAAGATACGCTGAGCAGAAGAATTTACACGATGAAATTCAAAAATCTGGAAACCGGGCAATATCTCGATGACGAAATACCAAACGTTCAGGGTGGTGCAGCGTGGGCAAGCGACAATAAAACCATTTTCTATACATCAAAAAACGAGGTCACTTTACTGTCTGAAAAAATCAAACGACACGAATTGGGCTCATCCTCTGAAAGTGATGTAACGGTTTATCATGAATCCGATCCTTCGTTTTACATCGGCGTTTACAGATCAAAGTCTGGTAAGTACATATTCATTTACAACGAGAGTACACTCGTCTCAGATTATCATATTCTCAGGTCAGACAATCCAACAGGCGATTTCATGCAGTTTATACCACGCGAAACAGACATGTTGTATTCCCTGGATCATTTCGGTGACAAATTTTACATCACCACCAACTGGAAGGCAATAAACTTCCGCTTGATGCAAACGCCTGAAACCAATACATCAAAGGCAAACTGGAAAGATGTAATCGCCCACAGACCTGACGTACTGCTGGAGGGCATTGAATTGTTTGAGGAATTCCTGGTTGTGGAAGAGCGCAAATCCGGATTGACAAATCTTAGAATAATCAGCCATTCCACAGGAGATGAGCACGATCTCGATTTTGGAGAGCCGGCATACACTGCTTACATCGGCACAAACCCGGAATTCAAATCCGAATGGCTCCGTTTTGGGTATTCTTCATTGACCACACCCAATTCAACTTTCGACTACAATCTGAAAACCCGTGAAAAAGTATTGAAAAAACAAGAGGAAGTGGTCGGAGGACATCATCCTGAGAACTACATAACAGAACGCCTGTTTGCCACAGCAAGAGATGGTGTACAAGTGCCTGTTTCCATTGTTTATAAAAAAGGGTTCAAAAAAGACGGTCAAAGCCCATTACTTTTATATGGATATGGTTCTTACGGAGCAACCATGGATCCGTATTTCAGCTCAGCAAGACTGAGCCTGCTTGACCGGGGTTTTGCCTACGCAATTGCGCACATCCGGGGTGGCCAGATGCTTGGCCGTCAATGGTATGAAGACGGCAAGTTACTCAACAAAAAGAACAGTTTTTTTGACTTCATCGATTGTGCCAGATTTCTCATAGATCAGAATTTTACCAGCAGTGAACATATTTACGCCATGGGCGGGAGTGCAGGGGGATTGCTGATGGGTGCCGTACTAAACTACCAACCAACGCTCTTCAACGGTGTAATCGCTGCAGTGCCTTTTGTTGATGTAGTGACCACGATGTCTGATCCGACCATTCCGCTCACAACCAACGAGTATGACGAATGGGGAAATCCTGAAGATAAGGTGTATTATGACTACATGCTCTCTTATAGCCCTTACGATCAGTTAGAAGCCAAGGAATACACAAATATCCTGGTTACCACCGGCTTGTTCGATTCGCAGGTGCAATACTGGGAGCCCGCCAAGTGGGTCGCCAAATTGCGGGAGTATAAAACTGATGACAACCTACTACTGCTCCATACAAACATGGAGGCAGGTCATGGCGGTGCCTCTGGCAGATTTGAACGACTCAGGGAAATAGCGCTGGAGTATGCATTTATCCTTGATTTGGAGGGCATAACCAAGTAGGCTGGTTTTTTTCATGCTTTGTGGATTTAATGAATGAAGATTAATTTTCTAAAATTCTGTTACTTGATTACATTTAACTTCCGGTTGCTTCATTATTGATGCTGTTTTTCCGGATTGATGATTGACCATTTGGGTTAATGTCACAGAGATTTAATTTTCACTTCACCCAACTTATTATTTTTATCAATTATGAAAAGAAGAAATTTTATTGCAGGAATCGGTCCACTGGCTGTGGCTCCTTCCATTGCCTTTGGCGGAATACAAAAAAACAATGCAGAAGACCAGCAATTTTTTGAATGGATTCACTACATCCTGCCAACCGGAAGCAATAAAAACAGAGTTGAAAAGTATTATGAAGAAGCCGCCATTCCTGCACTAAACCGGCTGAACATACAGGATGTCGGTGTTTTTAATGTGATGTACGGGCCGAATAATCCATCGCTTTATGTATTGATTCCACATAATTCACTCGAATCCGTCATGACATACCAACAAAAACTGCTGGATGACCAGGAATACCTAAGCGCCTCAAAAGCGTATCATCATTCCGAATTATCAAGTCCTGCCTACGTGAAGATTGAGCGAAGTTTAATGAAAGCTTTTAAAGGAATGCCGCGTGTGGAACCTGCTAAAACATCCATTGGCGATAAACGCATTCTGGAGCTTAGGATTTACGAAAGTCACAACTATTTGAAGGGGCAGAAAAAAATAGATATGTTCAATGATGCCGGGGAAATTCAAATCTTCAGGGACACCGGCCTGACCCCTGTTTTCTTTGGCGAAACTGTTTTTGGCCCACTAATGCCCAATCTCACTTACATGGTGGCTTTCAAAGATATGACTGACCGGGACAGAAGCTGGGATGCTTTTCGCGTAAGCGATGGCTGGGCAGCAATAAAAGACCTTGAAGAATATAAGGATACCGTCTCGAATATTACCGACTTCATCCTGAGGCCTGCCAGGTGCTCACAAATATAAACAGAATAAGATCACCGAATTTCTCATATATGGCATTACCCTTGGCCTGGCAGCCGGCCTGGCTCCCGGGCCTTTGTTTTCTCTGGTGATTAGTGAGACATTAAAAGGGAACCGCTTTAATGGCTTTCTGATAGCCCTGGCTCCGGTTGCAACTGATCTGCCGATTGTTTTTATTTCAATATATGCTATCGGGGCACTTTCTGAAGCCATGCCGGTTCTTGGTGTTTTATCGATTGCAGGGGCATTTTTTATTTTTTACATGGGTGTGAAAAATTTCCGAATTGAACCCAGGGAAACCTCCATGAAAACGGGACTTTTTTCCTCATTAAAAACCGGAATACTTGCAAATTTCTTAAGCCCGCATCCCTATTTGTTCTGGATCACAATTGGTGCACCCACATTTTTGAGGGCTTCCGGTGCCAATCATTTTAACGGGTGGGTGTTTATCCTCTCCTTCTACATTTTGATGATAGGCTCAAAAATAGCGCTTTCAGAACTGACCTTTCGTTTCAATAGTCTAATCAGGGGAAGTAAGTACAAAATAGTAATGAAAATACTCGGGACCATCCTGATAGTTTTTGCGCTAATGATGCTCCGCGAGGGCTTGTCGCTGCTTGGAATCACCTAAAAACAAAAATTTATTACATATTGACCACTACTTGAGGAATATCGCTGTTTTTGGGGTTTACCATTTTCAATCATACCATATTTATCTCCGGAAATGAACCAATAGAATGATTTACTTTGAGAAGAATTAGCCTGATCATTTTTTTATTTTTATTAATAATCGAGCCTTCGACCCCGTCTTTCGGGCACTTATTTTCCGACAAACCCATATCGCCGGCAAAAATGTGCTACGCATTGGGTAAAAGTGCACAAGGAAAATCAAAAAGAAATTTCGGATTGCAAAACAGGAAAAAAATATCTCCAGGATCAGTTACAGACCAAATACAGATAACATAAATCGCGCCTCGCTACGCCGTGAAAGTGGTGATCCAAAGGAAATATTCACAGTACCTGAGTTAATTGCCAACAATAAAAAAAGCACAGAAATAAAAGAAAATCTACCCAAACCCATTAATGCGTGGCAGGCAGAAATAAGAAAAATGGTAAAAGAAAAAATGGAGGATGGGTCTGCTGATGGACCTATTTTGGAATCCCTGTATTTTGTTACGGATGAGGCTGAGTTTGCTTACGTGAATTTCGACCCATTTTTACTCGCTGTCGAGTTTGCCCTTCATGGCAAAATGGTGCTTGTAGAAGGCCACACGGATGATCGCGGCGCTGATGAACACAACCTTCAACTTTCGATGAAGCGCGCGCGCCAGATCGAAACATTGATGCATGAAATAGGTGTTCCGGAAGAAAAAGTCTCTGTGATTGGCTATGGCGAATCAATGCCGAAATATGACAACAGTATTGAAGAAGGTCGTCAGAAAAACCGTCGTGTTGACTTCAAAATTTTCTGATTATGATCTTAATCAGAGGTTTCAAAAAAGCATTTCAATAAAAAAGCCCGAATAATTTCGGGCTTTTTCTTCAGTAGGCTGTGGTAAAACTAAATCAATTCAACCTGTTTTGCACAGCAAGTTCTTCGCCAAATATACGATATTGGTCAAATATCGATCTCACTGCCCATTTTACATATTTTTCATTCTGATAAGGATTGCCAAACATAGTTGTGGCATAACCTTGCCAAACTACGCGTCTTTTCTTTCTATCCCATAAGATTACGATGATCGTGCCCTCATACATTTTGTATTTTACCGGATCATAACGTTCCTGTTCGTTTTGATAGACAAGCCAACTTTCGAAATCAGGCTGATTATACCCATGAAAATTAAAATCACCATAAAACATTTTGTAAGAAACCAACAGATCTGGCTTGTTTTCATTGAACTTATATCCCTGAAGCTCCATTCTTCTGTGTATGGCATCCTGAATAGCCTGGCGCTGAATTACTGAGTCTTTACCGGAGCCAATCTCCGTCATAAAATCAAACGATTTGTAGCTCTTAAATGACCCGGCATAACTGTAATCAGATTCAACAAGGTACTCATTTCTCATACATGAGCCGAAAATAAGTACGACGAACAGGAGCAGAAGAAAGCGATTTTTCATAAGGTTATTTTTTTCGGTTTTCTAATTTAGTAAAAATATTTTTCGCATAACAGAAAAAACATTACAGGCGAAACAAATTTTTTTGCCGTCTTGTTTGGGGAATGTCGAAAATAAATTCAGAAAATCCTTATTTTCAAAAATTTCGAAGAATAAAGCTGCAAGATCAATTAGGACAAGGCTTGCAGAATTGGTGGTTTTAAAAGGATTCCAGTTGTAATAAAAGTAGCTGAATTAATCCAATGATGAATCCAAGTACACCTCCGAGTATTTCAATAAACTTGAATTCTTTCTTCATTATGGAATTAAGTATCTGCTCCAGTTTATCCGAAGAGAAGGCAGAGACTTTCTCTGAAACGATTTTTTCGATATCAATATCTCGTTCTAGTTTATCTGAATACCGGTTCAAAATATCGGGGAGTATATTTTGAAATTCAATGTGTAGCGTCTCTTTGATTCTGGCTTTTGCATCACTATTCAGGAACATCGATAACATGGGCAATGTTGATTTCAATTTCACATCCATAAAATCCTCCAGCTTTTCGTCGAGAACTTTATTTATCTCAATCGCCGTAGAAGTACTTGTAAATCTTTCCTTTATATCTTTGAATGAAAAAAGTTCCTTCGAAACGATCCTTCCCAATCGCTCGGCAAGCACATCTTGCCTTTTTGGAAAAATACCCTGAATGCTGAAAAACAAAATCCTGATCTTGCGCTTTGGGTGAAACAGCATTTTTATGGCAAGGTAGTTTGTAACCCAGCCGGTCAGCGCCGCAAGAACAGGAAGTGTATATATAAGCATGAGGTGTTTTTGTCTGTGGCCGCAATATTATACCAAATAAGCCTTTAATGCAAATAGATCAAAGTGACCGTCAATCCAAACTTTTATCTGCCGGATTTAGCATAATTATATTCAATTATTTATCATTACGATCATTTTAACCAGTTTCCTGATGAAGTTACTGTTTGTTTTGTCGATCTTATTACTGATGGCCTTTCAGCCTTCAGAGAGAGAAAGAAAATTGGAATTTGAAGGCAGTATGGTAAGCACAACTTATGCCGTGGATCATAAGTTTTATGGAAAATACCAGGGCAGTAAACAAGGCTATCTATTGCTCAACACAGATGGCACCGGTGTTTACAACTACGATTACAAAGGTTTGTCAAAGCAGTGCAATAGTGAATTGATTGAATTGAAGTGGGGTTTTTTGCTCGATGAAAACAAAGAAATAGTCAGATTTGATAGACCATACGGCTTTTCATATCCTGTGATATATAATTGTTCAGGTGAAAATGCTTTCCAGGGATGCACAAAAAGAGCCATGATCGATTATATTCTGGTGTATAAAAATGGCACCATCACTGTGTCTTCATCTGACGACTGGAAAAAAACGCAATAATACATCAGCGCAGAGTCAATGGCTTAAGCGTCTTTGGCACAGGGTGCTGCATGGTTTAATTTATTGGCTTGCAGTTTGAGGATTTGGAATTTGTGATTCGATGATAGGTTCCGACTCGTATTATTTCAATAAATAAAAAGCCAATTTCATCCAAACTAAGAAGTTTATGCGCATTTCAATTCTATGATGGTCACTTCGGGTAAGATGCCGATTCTTCCGGGATACCCGATAAATCCAAACCCGCGGTTAACATAAAGGAATTGCTCCCCTTCCTGATGCAGATCAGCCCACTGTTTGTAAATATATTGCGACGGGCTCCACTTAAAATCGCCCAATTCCACTCCAAACTGAAAGCCATGGGTATGACCGGAAAACATCACGTCAATATCAGGGAATTGCGTTCGCACCTGCGCATCCCAATGACTCGGATCATGCGAAAGCAGCAATTTTACAGGCTTATCTTCAGTGCCTTTATAAGCCTTCCCAAGATCGCCGTACTTTGAAAATCTGCCTGCACCCCAGTTTTCTATTCCAACTATTGCTATTTCTTCTCCATCCACTTTTACGGTTCTGTTCTCATTGAGCAGGATATCCCAACCCATTTCCTTTTGGGCACGCACCAGATCATGGAGGTTTTGCTTTTTTCTTTCATAGCTCGACCAGCTTTTGTAATCACCATAGTCGTGGTTGCCGAGTGTGGAGTAAACACCTAAAGGCGCTTTGACTTTTGCAAACAGGTCCTTATAATCGTTCAGTTCGCTGGCGAGGTCGTTTACCAGATCACCTGTAAAGAAAATGATATCCGGCTTCTCAGAATTCAACAGGTCGATGCCTTTCTTAACACCGGGGCGGCTGAAGAAACTTCCTGAATGGATGTCTGACAACTGACCTATCGAAATTCCATCAAATTGTCTGGGTAGATTTTGCAGATGGATGGTTCTTCTGCGCAACCGGTAGTTGTGCGCCCCGGAAACAATTCCAAATCCAAATGCTACCATTGGGGCCGCCACAGCTATGAGGGCGGCGTTTGACACGAATTGAGAGCGGGTCATACCTCCCTCGCTTGCTTGTGCACTTGTTTTTAGGGCCGGAAATATTTTGAAAAATACCCATTGACCCGCTCTGTAGATGTCATCGATAAGCAATGTGAGCACACCAAAAACCTTCGAAAAATAAATGACAGAAACACTCACCATAATGAACTGCCTGAGATCTTTGGAAGGATTTTGAATACTATTTACATAGATAATCCCCGCCACACTGAGTGCCGTGATCGCCCAAAATAATATCTGTAAGGTTTTTCTCCACGGACTCGGAAAACCGTTTATTGCACTTTTTACAGCCTGATAAATGTATATATCTATCAGTATGAAAAGTGCTGAAAATATGGCGATTGCTATTAATTTACCCAAAACTTTTTTAGTTGTTTGAAAGAAATTGAAAAGGAAGATCCCGGTAAATCCGGGATCAGGATTTACTTTAGTGTTACACCTTTGAGTCTAAGCGAAAGTTTGTCTGCCAGCAGATACATCACGGGAACAATAACAAGAGTGAGAAATGTGGCGAAGATCAGACCAAAAATTACCGTCCAGGCCATTGGCCCCCAGAAATTCGCGTTGTCACCACCCACATAAAACTGGGGATCAAAGTTGGTAAACAAAGTTACATAGTTGATATTCATTCCAATTGCCATTGGTATAAGCCCTAATACTGTTGTTATAGCAGTTAACAATACCGGACGCAATCTTGTTTTGCCGGCTATTCGAATACTCTCTGCAAGGTCTTTAAAGCTCAGATATTCTCCTTCTCCAATTCCTAGTTCGGCACGTTTGCGCGATCTGACCAGATTTGTGTAATCGATCAGTACGATGGCATTGTTTACCACAACTCCTGCAAGCGAAATGATGCCGATCCCCGTCATGATTATGATGAAATCCATGTTAAAGGTAACCAATCCGATAAACACACCTATCGTACTTAATAATACTGAAGCCATGATGATAAATGGCGAAGAAATGGAATTGAACTGCGCAACAATAATCAGGAATATCGAAAATACCGCAATCATCAGTGCTTTAAAAAGGAATTCGCTTGATTCGGCCTGCTCCTCCTGCTCTCCGGTAAATTTCAACGAATAACCATCGGGCATCTCGTAATCAGCCAAAAGAAGCTTCAATTGGGCAACAATTTCATTGGCATTATATCCTTCGACCACGTTGCTGTAGATTGAAATCACCCTGTCCAGATTCTTTCTTTTAACTGATCCATAAGTGGAAGAATATTCAGTGTCTGTAACTGCTGATATCGGAATCTGCTTTAGATTACCCTTATTATCCCTGAAAGTCACTCTTTTGTCCATCAAAGCATCAACATCATAGCGGTATTCATCCATTAACCTGAGCTGAATGGGATATTCATCTTCTCCATCTTTAAATTTAGAAACTTCCAGGCCAAACAGCGCCGTTCTCAGTTCCGAAGCGATGGAATAAGTCGATAACCCAAACCTTCTGGCTTTATCCCGATCTATGTGCACAAGCAATTCAGGTTTGCCGGTTTCAAGGTCTGATTTAAGTTCCTGAATACCGGCAATATTCTGGTTTTCAATGGTCTTAATCACGCCATCCGCAATGCGGATGAGGCGTTCAAAATTTTCCCCGCTGATTTCAATGTTAATTGGTTTACCAACCGGAGGGCCCATTGCATCTTTATCTATTGTAATCAGCACGCCCGGAAATCCTGACAATGCTACCCTGATTTCTTCCATTACCTGCCTGGTATCCACACCATTTCTGTTCTCATATTCTACAAAAGCTACCGCAATTCTCGACTTGTTTGGCGTTTCCTGCTCTCCGGACATCTGATTGGGATCGCTCGCCCCTTCACCTACCTGGGCGATGAATGATTCGATGGCATGTTCATACGGTTTCAGAAGTCTGACAAGCTCATCTTCAATTTTTTCGGTAAATGCATTGGTTTCTTCAATATCAATGCCTATCGGTTTTTCAATGAAAATATTGATGTAATTCGGTTCGCTCTCGGGAAACAGGGCCACCTTAGGCTGGCTGGCTCCAAACCACATTATTGACAACACAAGCATTAAAAAGGTGCCAAATAAGAAAAAGTATGGGTTATAGCCTCTCAATGCAAATTTGATGGTACTTGAATAGACACCCTCCAGAAAGGGTATAAAAACGTTTTGAAACCATGCCACGCCCGGATTCAGGATGTAAATATTTGCCGGTGCGCCAAGAGCGATGAGCATCAACAGATTGGCTACGCCATAGTAACCTGAAAAGTAAAATGGAATGCTCACCAGGGTAAAGGCTCCTGCAACAATTAACATTTTTACACGACTTATCTTTTTCTCCTCAATTTTCATAAATATGGATGTGAGCACCGGATTAATAACAAGCGCTACAAAAAGTGAAGATGATAGAACAATAATCAGGGTTATCGGCAGATATTTCATGAATTCTCCCATTATCCCTGTCCAAAAAGCCAAAGGCAAAAATGCGGCAAGGGTTGTGGCGGTTGAGCTGATAATGGGCATGGCTACCTCTCCTACTCCTTCTTTGGCTGCCTGAATCGGGCTGTAACCTTCCTGCATCAGCCGATAAATATTTTCCACGACGACGATTCCGTTATCCACCAACATACCCAGAGCCAGAATCAGCCCAAAGAGCACCATCATATTGGCCGAATAGCCAATTGCGCTCAAGAGCACAAAAGCCATGAACATCGACAATGGTATGGCAATACCAACGAACAAAGCATTGCGCAATCCCATAAAAAACATCAGGACAATTGTAACAAGTAAGACTCCTGTTATGATGCTGTTTTCAAGATTACTTACCATACTTCT
>CAYZWN010000057.1:12973-22121 GCA_964482185.1 uncultured Roseivirgaceae bacterium | reverse complement strand
CCGCATCTGGGCGGAGCGTGGAATTACGGATTGCGGGCTTTTCACCGGGCATTAAGTTTTACAAACACTTCTTGAAAAAAATCGAACCCCTCCATTTCATTAAAATTATAGGAGGAAATGCCTTTGTCCCTCATAATATGATACTTAACGAAATAAAAAATGCTGATTTTTGCCTGCTTCCCTACCGGCCCAACAAAGCAACTGAAGGACGTATTCCAACCAAGTTATATGAGTGTCTCGCACTCGAAACACCTGTAATCATCACTCCAAACCCGGCCTGGAACCACCTGATCAAAGCAAACAATGCAGGTATTATATTCGATTTTAAAGGCAAATTGCCTGACCTCACAAACCTGGAAACCAATAATTTTTACCAGGGCACCAATACCAGTAAATACCTCTGGGATCAGGATTTAAGCCGCTTCATAAAGATGATCGACTCCCTGTATATACCAGACTAAATATTTATTTAGGCTCACCTAACATGGTCATATGGTCAAATATAAAGCTTTTTTGAACTTTAAAATTTGAAAGCTACAATTTTTAGATTAGCCTAAATATTTTTATTTTTACCAAAAAAAAAGTAAAAATGCCTGAGCTAAGTTTTGCTGAAGAAAATTATCTGAAAGCTATTTATCATTTGTCCTCTGCCGGAAAAAACCAGGTGAACACCAATTCAATTGCAGAAAAACTGAATACAAAGCCGGCATCAGTCAGTGATATGATTCGCAGGCTATCCGAAAAGCAGGTGATCACCTATGTAAAATATCAGGGAGTTAATATTACTGAAAAAGGAAAGAAAAGTGCGCTGTGGGTTATTAGAAAGCATCGGCTTTGGGAAGTATTTCTGGTAGACAAGCTGGGGTTTCATTGGAATGAAGTGCATGAAATAGCCGAACAGCTTGAGCACATCAGATCCTCCCTCCTGATCAGCAGGCTTGATGAATTTCTTGGTTTTCCCAAATTTGATCCACACGGAGATCCGATCCCGAATGAGGATGGAATTATTGCGTCAAAGCCAAGGATCATTTTATCTGATTTAAAACCCGGAATTGAAGCAGAGTTAGTGAGTATGAAAGATACCGGCAATGCTTTTCTCAATCACCTCGATCGGATCGATATGAAAATTGGCGTTAAAGTTAAAATCATTGAGGTTCTGGAGTTTGACGGTTCGGTAGTCATTGAAATGAATGGGGGCAATATGATTACCATATCAAAGCCGGTTGCAGATAATTTATTGGTTGTGAAAAAATAAAGCAATTGCACATCCGGCATCTCTTGCCTTGAAATGTCGGCTGTGCGTTATTCCGGGTATTTGGCAATAATTGATTCATCTTTTCTGTTAAATTTGTGTTTTACAAATAATTTTAGGTTTATCATCGTTTTAATCGATATAAGAATTGTCAGATCAGAATACTCTTAACATCATGATCCAATATATTTTCAAATCGCTTTTAGTGCTGCTCATTACCCTATCCTTAAGTAATTCGATATCAGCCCAGCAAAAGCTTAGCGTCAAATGGTACACAATCGAGGAAGTTCAGGAACTTGTTAAAAAAGAACCGCGCAAGATTTACATCGATATGTACACAGACTGGTGTGGCTGGTGTAAGGTGATGGATCAAAAAACATTTACTGATGAAAAAATTGCCGATCAGCTCAACAGCAATTTCTACGCTGTCAAATTTGATGCTGAAGGTAAAGAAAGTGTCGAATTCAAAAGCAGAACATTCAACTTCATAGCTCAGGGATCGAGAGGCTACCACGAACTTGCTGCCGCTTTGATGCAAGGCAAGATGAGTTATCCGACTTCAGTTTTTCTTGACGAAGAACTCAACCTCATCTCACCCCTTCCCGGATATTATCCACCGGACAAATTGCGTCCCATATTAGAATTTATAGGTGAAGACCACTACAAAACCACCAACTACGAGGAATTTTTATCAAAAAAGGGCAAAGTCAATAATTGAATACAAAATATAGCGGCGAAACAGATGATACCATTGTTGCGCTGGCAACGCCATCAGGTGTTGGAGCAATTGGTGTTATCAGGCTTTCCGGGAAAAACGCCATTCAAATAGCCGGCAGCATCTTCAAAGGAAAGGATCTTAGTTTACAAGAATCACATACCATCCATTTTGGCAAAATTATAGATGGAGAAACTGTGGTGGATGAAGTTTTGATCTCTGTTTTCAGGGAACCGAAATCCTATACCAAAGAAAATGTGATAGAAATTTCTTCGCACGGTTCACCGTATATCCTTCAAAAAATCATCAAACTGCTCGTTACCAAGGGTGCGCGATTGGCTAAAGCAGGGGAATTTACCAAACGGGCATTCCTGAACGGGCAATTCGATCTGGCACAAGCTGAGGCGGTAGCCGATCTGATTGCCTCCGACAATCAAGCCGCACACAAAGCAGCCATTAACCAAATGCGAGGTGGGTTTTCTAAAAAAATAAAACTCCTTAGAGAAGAACTGATACATTTTGCATCCCTGATCGAGTTAGAACTTGATTTTGCGGAGGAGGATGTAGAATTTGCCAATCGCGACCAGCTTGTGCAGTTGATTCTCACCTTAAAAGAAGAAATTAAAAAATTAATTGACAGCTTTAGTCTTGGAAATGTAATAAAAAATGGTGTACCGACAGTCATCGCAGGTAAGCCCAACGCTGGTAAATCCACACTGCTGAATACACTTCTTGAGGAAGAAAAAGCAATTGTGTCGGATATTCCGGGCACAACCCGTGATTTTATTGAAGACATCATTCATATCGAAGGAGTAAGCTTTCGGTTTATCGATACGGCAGGCATACGCGAAGCAAGGGACAAGATCGAAGCAATGGGCATCGAAAGAACCAGACAAAAGATAAAAGCCGCATCTGTGATTATTTATCTGGTGGATCTGACCCATGAAACGCATGAGGAAATTGAAACAGAGAAGTTAAATCTTGGCAGCTTGGGCATTCCATGGTTGCTGGTCGGCAATAAGACTGATAAAATCGCCCCGACCATACTTGCATCATACAAAGCTGCCTTTCCTGAAATGATTTGCATTTCAGCTTCAACTGAATCAAATATTGATGCGCTCAAAGAAGCGTTAATGACAACCATCCGCCTCGAAAAATTCCGCACCGGAGATACCGTCATTACTAATATTCGTCATATAGAAAGCCTGACAGGCACACTAACGGCCCTTGAGGATGTACTGGCCGGCATTGAAAAACAGGCAAGCGGTGATTTTCTCGCAATGGACATCCGCCAGGCCCTCCACCATCTTGGAGAAATTACCGGAGAAATCACTACCGATGATCTACTTGCAAATATCTTTTCTAAGTTTTGTATAGGAAAGTAATGAACGATGAAGAAAAAAATATCAATCCTGAAAATCTTTCCATTTTTAAGAAGGGAAAAGAAATTTTTGAAGTTGTTAATCAGCTATGCGAGCTGATTCCTGAAGACAACGATAGTCTGCAGCAAATCAGTGCTTTTATGATTTCTGATGCCGCATTATTGTCAGTTAAGGTAGCCGGAGCTGAGGCTGCCAGCTTGTATGATTTGAAGATGGAAGCTGCGGCCATCATTCGCAAAGCAGCAAAAGACCTCATGGTACAAAATCACGCTCTGGAAATGCTTGGCTTTAAGGAAGTTGAATACTTCGATATTGTCAGGGACCTGCTCGAAGACTATCGCTTGTTATTTATAGATTGGGTAGCTGGCTTTGACCAATGGGATTATGTAATCGATCGCTGGGGATTATTTAATCCTCCAGGAGTTGGCCCGTTTGACAAAGACCCTGACGATGATATACCATTCGACCCGAATGAGTTTTTTGACGAGGATTGATTAAAACCTCAACAAATTTTTTGCTTTGTCATTCCTGCAGGAGCACGCTCAAACACAAAACTATAACCATTCAAAACCATTAACTATTGGCAAAAATGGCTTAAGTAAAGAAGCGTATATTGATCATTTTTTATTTTAAGCTATATTTGAAAATGCGTTCCGCTCATATTTTTTATTCAAGCCTTAAACTCTTATTGTTCCTTCTGTGGGGCATGGCCCAGAACCCAATTATTGGTTACGCACAGAAATTTGGAGGGGTTGCTCCATCGACAAGGTGGATGCAAATCGATACTGATACAGCGCGTATAATTTTCCCGATCGGGTTAGAACTACAGGCACAAAGGGTCGCAAACAATATTCATAAAATCAGTAAGTCGCACTATCCCAAAGACACCAGGCAAAAAAAAATAAATATTACATTACAAAACCTAACGGTAATCCCTGATGCCTATACCGACTTAGCCCCTTTGAGATCAGAATACAACCTCTCCCCACCGCAAAACGGTAATTATGTAGGATCGAACTGGTTGGAAACAGTTTCAATCAATGAATATCGCCAGGCTCAACAGCTTTTCGCTGCAAATAAGGGTCTTACTCGTGTAGGTCGAGTTTTATTTGGCCAATCAGGCTGGCAATTTTTCAATAATTTAAGTATCCCAACCTGGTATAGAGAAGGCGATGCCATCTATTGCGAAACCGCATTTACAAACCAGGGAAGAGGAAGGCTTCCGGCATTTTATACCGGGATTAAAAGCCTTATGTATGATGAAATATATTATTCATACGACAAAATCAGAAATGGATCATTGAAGGATTTTGTGCCGCAAGAAGCCGAAAGTGGATTTTTGATGGTGAACTATGGCATTAATAATTTTAAAGACCAGGCCTGGGATGACATATTAAATGAATCCGGTCGCTACAAAGGTCTTTTTTACCCCTTTTCAAGAAATCTCAGGAAACACACAGAATATCCCACCTATGATTTCTACATTATGTCACTTCGATATTATAATTCTTTATGGGATAGTGTTAAAACTATATCATCAGTCACGCCTGTCAGTCAGCTCAATAATATTGACAAAAATTACACCTTCACAAGATACAGGTATCCCTATATTCAGGACAATGATGAAGTCGTCGTTTATAAAGAGAGTTACAAACAAATAGGAGCATTTTATTCCATAAACAGATACGGTACGGAGGTATTGATCACACGACCGGGACGAATGATTGATAATTATTATGCTTACAAAAATAAAAAGCTTGTCTGGACAGAAATCGGACAACATGAACGATGGGGATGGCAGGTTAACTCCAATATTGTTATTTACGATATGAGCCTGGGCACAAAGAATAAACTTACAAAATCAACAAAATACTTTTCTCCCGATATCACAAGCGATGGTCAAACATTAGTAGCTGTTCAAATATCGCAAGATCAGAAACAGTCAATTCACATATTATCATCTACTGACGGTTCAATTATTAAGGCATTACCTAATCCTGATGGTTATACTTTTGCCTACCCAAAATGGTCAGATTCTGAGGAAAGGATCATTTTAGTTGTACGTGACGAGCATGGCAGGAATGCACTGGGCAACCTCAATATTGTTACCGGAGAGCTGGATGTTTTCTTTGGCTTTTCCGATCATCAAATTGGTGTGCCTGTGGAATCGGATGATAAAATATTTTTTTCGGCAACCTTTGATGGTATCGACAATATATACGCTTTCAACAAAGCTGATTCTATGTTGTTACGGGTAACCAACGAGTTAATTGGCGCTTATGACCCCATGGTTGATGCTGAGAAGAATAGACTATATTTTACCGATTTTACGAATCTGGGCAGTGATGTAAAATATACTGAGATCGACACCAGTTCATGGCTATCAACCACAATCACAGAACCCGGCGAAATTCCAATTTATCATGTTTCAAGTTTGGCAGATTCAACTGAGGCAAATAATATCAACAAATCCATATCAACATATCCAACTTCAAAATATGCCAGGTTATCAAATTTAATAAATATCCATAGCTGGAGTCCGGAATTTGAAGATCCGAATTTCGAATTTGCACTCAGGTCAAACAATATACTGAACACCTTGCGTATGAATCTCGGAGTGAGGTATAACAGAAACGAAGAAAATTTTACCTATTTCTATGACGCATCCTTTGCGCAATATTATCCGGTTTTAAACTTCTCGTTCAGTGCAGGTCGGAGGGCAGGGCTTTCTGAAGGCATCAGGGTTAACTGGTGGGAAAATAAAATTTCCGGCGGAGTATTATTGCCATGGGATTTAAGCAAAGGCTTATATACATCAAATCTGAGCCTTTTTTCAAATTATAATCTGACTTCAATTAAATTTGATGAAACGGATGGATTATTGACAACCGACTTTACTTTACATTCGCTGCAAACGGGTATTTCTTTTCTAAATAAACGCAAAAAGGCAGTTCAAAACATATTCTCAAAGAATAGCCAGTACATAAAGGCAGAATTAAATAACTCAATTGATGAATTTAGTGGAAATCAATTATTTGTTGATTCCGAATGGACTTTCCCCGGTGTATCGCAAAATCATAACCTGGTATTTCAGGTTGCTTACCAAAGAGAGGATAATGAAAATGATTATCAATTTATTGATAACTTTTTTTATTCGAGAGGATACAATCCACCATTTTATGATTACATCTATAAAATAGGTTCAAATTACCATTTACCACTATTGTATCCTGATAAAGGTTTGTGGGGGATCGTATATTTCTACCGGATTCGGACAAATCTGTTTTTTGACTATAGCAGGTCTCATCTCACAGACGAATCATCAAACCGGACTTCAGTTCTTTTATATAATTCCACCGGCATCGAATTAATATTTGATACCCGGCTATTCAATTACTATGACTTTTCGATTGGGGCGAGATACGCGTATTTGCTAAATAAGGACCCACAAGATACAAATCTGAAACATGCCTTTCAGGTTTTTATACCTATACTCAGGTTTTAAGTTACTAAAACCCAAACTGACTGGTGTCCGGGTTTTGGGAGATTTTACCTTATCGGGTATAGTCGTGTCTATCCTTCGTGCAAAGACTTGTATAAGTCTGAAAGAAAAGACTGGCAGTTTTGATATGGAACTTTATTGAAAAGTTTCCTGTAAGAATTCGCAGCATGTCCAAATGCTTCTTCGAATGATCCGCTACCCTTTAGATATTTAAGAAAAAACCTTTTGAATTCCCCGAATTCCGTTTTTTCATTTGATTGAATTACCACTTCTCTTTCCATAGTCATCAATTTTAGTTACCACTAAAAATTTAAATCCATCTTTAATTCAATAAAATATAAAATTAGTAATAATTATTTATTTTATTCAACTATATATGGAAATATTTATAAAAATGTAACCGCTAAGAGTAAAATATTTTTTTTCTCAACTAATTTTTGGCGGTTATCCTACTAAGATTAAAAGAGATATGGATGGTTTATAAAAGCTGCTTATATTCCTCTAAACAACTCAATGGTTTCTTTATACTCAGGCACGGTAACATTCCAGTTAAAACGGGCCCTTATGATGTCAGCAAAATGCATGGAGACAGGCTTTTCGCCATGGACCACAAAAGTTTGCTTTGGATGGTCATTTAAGTTGGAAAGCCAGTTCAGCAATTCTGATTTATCAGCGTGCGCCGACAGACCATCCAGCTTTTCAATATGGCAACGAACAGGAACCTCATATCCAAACATTTTTACCGTCGGCTCACCGTCCTCAATTCTTCTGCCCCGCGTGCCTTCTGCCTGATAACCAACGAACAACAATGTGTCATTTTCATTTTGAAGCCTGTTATAGAGGTGATGTATGATCCTGCCACCCGTACACATGCCACTTGCGGATATGATGATAGCGCGACTTTTAATATAGTTTAACTGTATCGACTCCTCCTGGCTTCTTTTATATTCAAAATTTTTAAAATCAAACACACCGTGCTGGTCTGAGTCTTCATAGTCGTTGAGCTTATGGTAATCTGAGAACTTTTTATGCAGTTTGGTCACGCTGTAGGCCATTGGGCTGTCCATATAAACCGGCACATCGGGCACCACTCCTGATTCTATCATATTTTTAAGGTAGTACATCAGAAGCTGGGTTCTTCCAACGGAAAATGCAGGAATCAGCAGGCATCCACCCCTTTCCATCGCTTTGTTGACTATTTCAGCAAACGCATCCATTGGATGATTGATTGGATTATCCCTGTTTCCATAAGTGGATTCAATGAAAAGAATATCGGCGCTTGCAACAGGTTCGGGAGCAAACAGCATCGGATCTTCGTATCTGCCGATATCTCCGCTAAAAACGATTTTCTTGGTTTGCTCATCACCATGAATGGTAAGCTCAACAGAAGCTGCTCCAAGAATATGCCCCGCATTTCTGAATTTGACTGCTACTTTTGGATGAATATTTATCTCGCTGCCATATTCACCAGTTTTTATAAGTGGGAATACCCGTTCCGCATCTTCTGATTTGTACAATGGTTGTGGGTCTTCATGCTTTGAATAACCCTTTTTTCTGGCCCATCTGGCTTCTTCTTCCTGCAATTTAGCGCTATCGAGCAAGAGAATTTTAACCAACTCCATTGTGGCCTCCGTACAATAAATTGGTCCGCTATAGCCTTCTTTTACCAGTTTTGGCAGGTAACCGGAATGATCAATATGGGCGTGCGTTAACACAATGGCATCGATATCTTCCGGATTAATGGGAAATTTTTCCCAGTTTAAAAGCCGCAATTCTTTCAAACCCTGAAACAATCCACAATCGACCAGCAATGTGAAATTATCTATCTCAATCAGATGCCTCGATCCGGTAACAGACCCGGCTGCTCCTAAAAATTTTGCCCGTACGTTCATTTCAAAAGATTATAAATGATTAAAAAAACATTAGAGTTCTCTGAATGGGATCAAACTGAATGTCTGATCCTTATAAAAATTATACGTATTCGCAGGAAGTTCAATAAAACCATCACTCTCAATCAAATTTGCGTGATCACCCGATCCACCTCCCATTAAAGGGCTTGCGATCAGTTTTCCGGAATCATCAAAATGCGTTTTTACCTGCAAAAAATAAGACAGACCGGTTTTTATGGAAAAATCCGAAGCGAGCGCCGCTTTTCTCTCCCGGAATCCACTTTGCCCAAGATTCATGTTTAACCAGGGCAAAAAGTATTTGTAGAAGCACATGATTGTTGAAACCGGATTGCCCGGAAAGGCAAAAACGGCGTTCCTGCCTTCTTTGATTCCAAAATAAAATGGCTT
>CAYZWN010000057.1:0-12963 GCA_964482185.1 uncultured Roseivirgaceae bacterium | reverse complement strand
GATGGAACTTTTTGTCAATACCGAGCTCTGCCAGCACTTCCGGCACAAAATCAAACTTACCTTTGGATACCCCTCCACTCATCAATACAACATCATGCTTATTAAGTATAATCTTTAATTCATTCAACAATGAGATTTTATCGTCCTTTAAGTGCCACAAACCGGGTTCAATCCCCATTTTTTTCAGCTCAGCAGCCATGGCATAGGCATTAGATCTTCTGATCTGATACGGCTCGGGTTCCTGATCTATTCCGATCAGTTCATCCCCTGTCGAAACGATAGCTATCGCTGGATTTTTAGTAACTTTTATCATCGATAAACCAACTGATGCTGCGATGGCAATTTCTGGCGAGCCCATAACTTTCCCTCGTGATATCAGCAAATCTCCTGACTTCTTATCCGTTCCTTTTTTATGAATATTGCTGTTTTTGGGCGCGTAAGCACTTGAAACCACGGCCAAATCCTGCTCAGCTTCCATGTCCAAATCTTCATAAGGAATGACTATATCAGCACCCTCAGGAGCAATTGCTCCCGTCATCACTTCCAGGCACGTGCCACTTTCAATTTGCATTTGAGGCATTCCGGCTGCCTGAATGCCCCGAACCGGAAATCTTCTTTGTTTGTTCTCAAGATCGGCCATTTTTACCGCAATACCATCCATCATGACTCTGTCGAATGGCGGAAAATCGCGATCGGCTAAAATATCCTGCCTTAAAACTCTACCTACGGCATTTTCTACACTAATTTCCTCATCCGGGAGATGAATCCGGGCCTGATTGATTATTTTTACCGCTTCATTTACTTCAATCATCGCTGTATATGCATAAGCATCAAATTAAATTAAATATCCATTGATTAAAAAAACATTATGGGAGAATTCAGTCATCTTGACGAATCGGGTAAAGCAAAAATGGTGGATGTGGGAAACAAATCAATCACCAGACGAAAGGCCCGGGCACAGGCGATCATTGCGCTGCCTGAAGAAGTAGCCCGGCAATTTGATGGCCATGATCTAATGACAAAAAAAGGAGGTGTATTCCAGACAGCCATACTTGCAGGCATCATGGCAGCAAAAAAAACCGGTGATTTAATACCCTTATGCCATCCCCTGGCTTTAGATCATATTTCGGTCAACATTGATATGATTGCCGATAACAATCTAAAAATCACCACAGAGGCCGGTATCGAATCGAAAACAGGCGTCGAAATGGAGGCACTGACGGCTGCCAGCATTGCAGCCCTGACCGTTTATGACATGTGCAAGGCATTATCGCATAACATCGTTATCAAAGAAATAAAACTACTATCAAAATCAGGAGGTAAAAGTGACTACCAAACAGCATAGTAAACACGGAAAAACCACACTTGTCAACTTCGGTAATTTCGGAAGAATGGAAATTGCCATTTTGGGCACACCTTGCGGTGAAATCAATAAGATCGCCCAGACCCTGATCGAAGAACTAAAGGATTTTAAAATAGCCTATGTGGATGCAGATCATAAAACCGAAGAAGAAGATGCGCCGTTGCACATGAAATCCGGGGCGGCAATGGTTTATATGGATAAAATCAAATTTCAAAGGCTGGATTTCACCAAAACCCCTGATCGATTTCAGCGCAACCGGCTTTTTAATGAATATGATCTTGTTTTGGTAAATGGAAATCATTTTCAGGCTGACTTGCAAATAGTTGTAGTTGATGAGCGTAAACCCCTCGAAAAGAAACTGGATAAAATCACCAAACCCATAGCCATTCTGCGGCCCGCCAATGATGTGCGATTACCGGTTTATCTTGAGGATCATCTGGGAAAGGAACTGGAAATTCAGCCATTGTACAATATTGCTGAAATAAGTAAAGTCGCGGCGCTTATCAGGGATCTGCTTTTCATGAATATTCCACGGCTTCACGGACTGGTACTGGCAGGTGGCAGAAGTGAGCGCATGGGCGAAGACAAAGGATTAATAAATTACCACGGAACCCCGCAACGGGAGTATATATATCATTTACTGGAATCTTTTACAGACAAAACATTTATGTCGTGCAGACCGGATCAGGCAGATCAGTTTGGGGAGCAACTCAATATCTTGCCTGACAGCATTCTGGGATTGGGGCCGTTTGGAGCGATTACAAGTGCCTTCAGAGCATTTCCAAACCATGCCTGGCTCGTTGTCGCCTGCGATATTCCCCTGATCGATGCGCATGCAATCCGGCAGTTGATCGGACACCGGAATCCTTCAAAAATGGCCACCGCATTTCACAATCCCGAAACCGGTTTCCCTGATCCGCTTGCTACAATCTGGGAACCAAAGATATTTCCTGAATTGTTGCACTTTTTGTCCCTGGGCTATTCATGCCCCAGAAAAGTGCTTATAAACTCAGATTCTGAGGTGATACAACCTGCCGAACCTTCTGTTTTGATGAATGCAAACAGCCCTGAAGAATATGAGTCGGTAATTCAAATCATCAACTCAAAGAGTTCCAAAGAGTCGTGACAGAAAAATTACTCTGAGAAAAAAATGTTTTTGCGGTTGAATCTGAATAGATCATAAACATCCTGGTATGGCTTACCCGATGAAATTCTTGAAGTCGAAAGATCCGTGCCGGAAATAAGCGCCAACGCCAGAGCGAGCATAGGATCCCCCTCATCTCCAAATGGTTTTGCATCCAGCAGATTGTCATCTACGAAATAATCAGGCAACAAACCGTTTACAAAATCTGTAATACCCGTTGCATTGGAATATTTGAGCACAACAGGAGCCATGGCCCAATTGTGCTTTGGTGGATCATTCCGGTCATAAAGTAAAAAAGACCCATAAAATTTACCGAAGGTAGGTTCGCCTATTTGTACGACATTCATATAAGGCCTGAGCCCGTTGATCACAAGCTCGCTGGCAGAAGCGGTGGTTCCAGAGGTTAAAACATAGAGCGTATTCAGATTCAGATTATTCGCGTTTGGCCTGAACCGGGAAACAAGGTTAGGAGAATTCTCTCCCTGGCGATTTTCAAAAAAATTCTGAAGATTTTCATTGTACATGAATTTCACGAGCACATCTCTGTTATTAACCACCGAAACCGGAGCCAAAGCACTGGCAAGTTGACCCGCGACATTCACCTCTCCTCCCGGATTGTATCGCAAATCCAGAACAAGTTCAGAAATGTTTTCCTGTTTAAAGGTTGCAATTGCATCATTCAGACTATTGAGCCACTTATCGTTGCTGCCGGAGATAAAATCTATATAAACGAGATAACCTGTTTTGATGCCATTTACCAGCTTGATTTCCTTGTAAATTACCGGGTCAAGTTCGATGACACCTGAGCCTATGGTGATTGTTTGGCTGGTCGGGCTGATGCCCGAATCGTTGTAGCGTCCAAGCGTAACACTAAATCCTTTATTGGTGCCAAGGCGAAGAAAGTTGCTGCGATTCAGATTCTCTCCATCAACTTGTATTATGATATCGCCCCGCTTAAGCCCTGCGAGGTCAGCCGGTGAATTTGGATAAACATATTCAATGATGGCAAACAGGTTGTCGGAATTAGTAAAAAAACCATAAGAGGGCGAAAATCCCATGGCCAGTATGGTACCGGTATTTTCCTGTTTTAAGGACTCCGCATCATCAGAAATGTATGAGAAACGGTCATTCGGATCGAGAAGTGAATTAAAATAATCCGATGGATTCTCGTTACCGACGGGACCTACTGCCGGCAATCCCTGGTTCCAGAAATAGAAATTGCTCATTTCATCATAAATCCATTGGGGGATATTTTCCTGGACATCGCTGAGTTCAATCAACCCGGCATCAACTTCCTCCTGAATTGGTATAATTTCCGGGTCTTCCGAGCAGGAAAGCAAAATCAATAAAAGCGATACGATCTGAATAAATGTGAATATTTTTTTCATGATAATTTAAATTCCCTTTCGTGCAACGCTTCAACAAGCAATTTTGATACCCTTCTATACCTTTTGTCTTGAAAAAGGTTTTAAAATTTGCGTAAACCCATCTTCACACCGAATAAAAACGCATTAAATGTCGAAGAAAGGACAAATTAGAAATTGAAACTTTTTCCAGTAAAAACCTCCATTTCTATTGAGGGGCGGATTCGGACAGGCATTTTATTGGCGGGTTAAACAATTGGTTTTGACAAAAAAAATGCATAACTTATTGCACTTTGATTTAAGTATTTCACAGACATCTGTTACCTAAAAAGATTGCATTATGAATTTCAAACCAAAGCTCGAAAAGAAGGGTGAAGATTCGAATACCAAAATCACCGCGTATGCCCCGATCTCAAAATTTATGATAAAGGACCTCATTACCTTTTCAGAAGATGCCGAAATCCTGGAGGTAATTGATACTTTGCTCACCAAGAATATATCAGGGGCTCCGGTACTGAACAGCAAAAATGAAATTGTCGGTGTCATTGACGACAAAGACTGTCTCCACACTTTTGTTGACAGCGCTTATCACAATGCTCCTATCCGACGAAAAAAGGTGGGTTCGTATATGACAAATGTTTATAAAACCATTAGCATTCATGCAGACATATTGGATGCAGCAAATGAATTTATAAAAGCGAGCTACAAAAGATTGCTTGTCGTGGATGATCATGGAAAACTGAAAGGCCAGGTAACCAGGGGTGACGTATTACGGGCCGTCAAAGAAGTTAGTTTTACAAATTGGCACAAACAGGAGTAAAGCCTTTTATTTGCTGTAAAATATTAGAATTATCTACCTGATCTACCGGCGCTTCTGCCAAACTCAAACAAATCGAATACAGGAATGCCCTGTTGAGTCACACCTTCGATGCATAACTGCATGTTTCTGGCGGCTTCTGAATTAAAGAAGCTTATCTTCGCTCTACCTTTGCGGTTTGTGGTAATATCCGGATTCCAGTAAAGTGTTGTCCGGGAGCCCTTACTGCTTTGCGGAGAAGTAAAGTCTGGCACAACAAAAGCATGCTGCTGTTCAAGCCCCGGAAGCCACATTTCCTTCAGGATATCAGACTCATATTGCTGGAGTAGATTTGCGCTTCTTTTACTATAAATAGCAATAATGCCGCCAGGCCATATTTTACCAAAAAACTTAAAATCACCCGCTTCCTTCACCACTTCCAGCCTGTCAATCGTACTTGTATTGATTGAATTAAGTTGCTCTTCAAGACTCAGCTTAGAGGTGCCTTTTGAACCCATGACCAGCTCAGAATTTAGTATCAGGCCGTCCATAATTATCAAGGCCGGATGAGTACTACCTTTTAATTTTACGGCGAAACCTGTTTCCTTCTTTTCGCTATCCAGGCCTTGGATTCCGCTTTGAAGCAGTTGAAAGGCCGTGGCGTAGGCATTGAATTTTTCGGTGATCTCAACGATCTGAGATGCTTTTCCATATCCTCGTGCAGGCGCAGCCGACTTTAAGGCTGCAGCTTTAAATGTCGGTGTTTCGGATGATGAAATCCCCGGATCCTTTCTTAGTGCCCCCAGGTATTTTTTTAAAGTTGCGTCCTGGGGTATGCTTGTGGGCTTTCTGCCGGTCGGGAAGTCAATGCCCCAACCAATTTCTGCTGCTGTGCTGTTTCCTTTTTCATCCCAAGCCATCACAATCACCCTGGTAGAATCAGTATTTGTATCAGGAATGGCAAAATACCCATCTTCATCTGTGCGCACATACCACATGCCCTTGGCGGCATCAGGATAAGTAATAAATGAAAGAAATCCATTGGATAATGGCACATCTTTTCTAACAGATGCCCTGCCTGTAATTCCAATAGTATTGCTTTCAGGCGCTTTATTGTGTGCATTTTTTGTATCAGAAAAAGATTTGATCTCCGGCAATATAAAATGCTGATTGAGCATCAGCCATTCAAGCCTTTTGAGGGTTTCTCTTTCATAATCTAAAAACAATTCGCCGGAATTATGAAGTTCGTAATCCAGTATGTAGTCCAGATTGAGATAGCTTTTAATATTCTGATGTACAGCACTGCGGGAAATTTTATCCAGGTCCACCACTGAAACAGAGATATTGGATAAGCCCAGTGATTTGCCATTCTGATCGTTAATTTCCAAAACCATATCCACACGCTCACCCGATTTAAAATCTTTTTTTGGCAGATAGTATTTGACGGTTGCCGCATCCGGGGAACTGATAAAAACATTTCGCCGGCAATGAATATTTGCCTGGTCATCGACCAATAATATCTGGGCTATGCCACCGGGAAGCACCGACTCCGGAACCTCAGTGCGAAATAAGCCTTTGGTGATGATGCCAATTTTCCTGTCGAACATCACGCCGTTCGATATAACAAGCAAATAAAACTTCCGCCCTTCAAATTCAGGTGTTGCACGCACGGTGATATCCAATGTTTTGGGCCTGAGATTATTTACAAGCATCGAGTAGCCTTCTTCCTTAAATTCAGGGATCGGGCTCTGCTCAAATACTCCGGAAGTAATCACGGTTTGCATTGGATTTGACTTACGCGGCATGATAAAAACACTTCCAAAGCCCGAAAATTCACTTTTTATCTGAGCTGCTTGTCTTCCATCTTTATTGAGCAACCTGCCTTTTACCTCAGTTGGCGCTCCATTGGCGTCTGTGGCAACAAACCCAAGTTGAGCGGCAATGCCATCAATCAGGGTACCACCTTCTGCATGATAGCGAAATCTGCTCACTGTGTCTTGTGCGGATGTTGCCATAACATCAGTGGCATCTGCTACATTCACAATCGAAAGTTTCTTTTTGAAATATAACCTGGAATCAAACTGCTGCATCCAGTCTGAATAGGCGACCAAATCGTAATACCCGGATGCAAGACCCTGCGGAATGTTAATTCTGCCGTATGAGATGCCATCTTCAATTCTGAACCTTGCCGAATATACTTTTTCGCCAAATGGGGAAAGCAGCTCAATATTTAGCAACTTGCTGGCTTCAGACCGGCTGTTGGTGGTCATGTTTACCACATATGCCTTAAACCACATTTCCTCCCCCTGAGCATACACAGGCCTATCATGGTGAATATATACTTTCTCACCTTTGGAGGGCATATCATAGGTTTTTAGCTGCTTCTTAGCTTCAATGATAAACGGATCATTGTCGATCGCATAATCCTCGAGTATGAGCTGATCCTTATTATTCAAATATATGGAACCAAAGGCGCGTGTTCGTTCAAATGATTCGGTCACCTCAGCTTCAACAGGTGTGCGCTTTACAATGATATTTTCATCCCAAAACAGTTGGTTGTAGCCGATGGCATCCAGCAGATCCGCATCCCTCTGATTGAACCTGACAAGGCGCCCTCCCAATTTTTTCCGCTTCGGTGGCTCGTAATATTCATAGAAGGTCAGGAAAGATTTGGTTTCTACTGCATTTGTGAATTTGCCTTCGTAGTAATAATCGAAATTTTGCTGCAACTGCATGTAATCCAAAGCGAGCTGACCGTTATCCAAAGTCTGGAATGCCAGTTCACAACCCACCACATAATTCTTCCACGAACCGGATTTCCCTTTAAGTGATATGAAATTCAGATTGTCATCAGCGATTTCACCCTTTAATTTTAACACCTCGTAGGTATTGACGTCAATGGAAATTTCGCCTTCCAGCGCCGGATATGGCACATCACTTTTTTTCTTAAAGCTTATAGTGGCCACTTTGCGATTATTGACATATAAAATGCGCTCTGTTCGGAGATCGAACTGTTCGTCCACTGCCGGACTTAGCGGCATGATCAAATCCTGGGTAGGAGGCTGAACAATAGTGAGAAGCCGCACCATCAGGGTAAAATTCTTGTTGTAAATAAAAGAATCCAGTGAGGACAATTTCAGTGCATACCTGCCTTCCTGAATAGCCCAATCCTCTACCCCATTGTTGCTGTATTTCGTGTCATAAAACATTTCGTACAGTTCGGAATACTCGTCACCATTTTTGGATATTTGTCTGTAAAATGCCTTGCCAAATCGCTCCTGCCGCCCTTTACCGATTGTCCGGTAGTAGGCCTTCTTAACCAGGTCGTAAGCAAATGCTCTGTTACCCGTGCCTTCCACAACGAGCTCATTCATCAAAAACCGGCCCGGTGTCAGTTCAATAGTCAGTTCCTCTGAAGCAGTTACTGTAATCTCCTTGGTTTCGAAGCTCAAATGAGAAATAACCAGAACTACGGGCAGGCTGTCGATCTTAAATGAAAATTCGCCAAGAATATTGCTCGCTGTACCTTTATAAATTTCCTTAATTGCTATGCTGGCAAAAGGCACTTCCTCCAGTGTTTCGACATTGATCACCTTACCATACACCTCGTAAGGTTGCGCCTGGCTATGTGCAAGAGCCAGAAATATCCATAGCGGGCATATAATAATGAAAAATGATCTCATACCTTGTAAACGTATTGCATTTCATTGAAATACAAAAAACAATAATAATTGGAAGATCTTGAAAGCATTTTGAACAAAACGGGCTTATAATGATCTTCAAAGTGTCTTCAAATTACCTGAATAATTTTAGATAAATTTTGAAATTTTGCATTTTCCTACTAAAAGCTGAAAGTCATGAAAATCCTGGTAGTTGAGGACAACCTCGAGCTTTCGAAAAACATTGAGAGTTACCTTTCCAAAGAAGGCAATACCTGCGAGACAGCCTACAACTACAGGCAGGCCATCGACAAGGTCATCTCTTTTCCATACGATGTGATCATACTGGATCTTATGCTTCCTGATGGCAGTGGCCTGGATGTCATTGAGACACTCCACAAGGATCAGTCGGAAGCCGGCGTGCTGATTATTTCCGCTAAAAACTCACTCGATGACAAATTACAAGGGCTGAACCTCGGGGCAGATGACTACATTACCAAGCCTTTTCATCTATCCGAACTCAACGCTCGCGTCAAGGCCATTTACAGAAGAAAAAACTTCAACAACAAAAAAATACTTGAATGCCGTGAAATATCAGTTGATCTGGAAGCGTGCGAGGTAAGGATCGAAGGAAAAGTAATTGAGCTTACCAAAAAGGAGTATGAAATCCTGATTTACTTTATTTCAAATCAGAACAGGGTTGTGACCAAGCAATCCATCGCCGAGCATCTTTGGGGAGACCAGGCAGATTTTTATGATTCGTTTGATTTTGTGTATCAGCACATCAAAAACCTCCGCAAAAAAATCATGCAGGCCGGCGGTGGCGACTATATCACAACCATTTACGGTATGGGATATAAATTCAATACGCTGAATTAATGAAATTAATTTTTAAGGTCACATTTTACTATCTCATCATCACGATGTTGGTTTTTGGCATCGGTGGCATAATGACGTTTAATATTTTTCAGGCACAAATTCAGAAAGAAACAGACAGATACCTGGTTTCCCGTTTGTGGGATTTGGAAACCAGTATAGAAAACGGCGAATCGCCATCCTCGTATTCTTACAGAAACATCAGTATTGTGGAGATTGATAGTTCTGTTGAAGAAACCCGGTTTCACTTTGGGGATACCCTGGCAGACCATCCCAGTCCTTTTATTCACAGGCTCGAGCCACACCGAAAACTAAGAGTAATCCGAAAAATAAACGATCAAATATTTAAAATAGAAATATTTGATGTGATAGTTGAGAAAGATGATATTTTTGATAGCGTATTTAAATCTCAGACCAGGCTGTTCATCACCCTTGGCAGTATATTGGTTCTATCGAGTTTTCTTGTATCGATATGGCTTTTCAGGCCTTTTTATATCACCATTCAGGCGATCAAAAACTTCAGGCTTAACGATCCCTCACCAGTAATACTTGGCAAAACAAATACGAGAGAGTTCAAGGACCTGAATCAGATGTTCCGGCAAATGACTGAGAAAATCAAAGCCGACTACAAAAATCTCAAAGAATTCTCTGAAAACGCCTCACATGAGATGCAAACTCCCCTTGCTGTGGCAAAAGGCAAGCTGGAGTTACTGATACAATCGAAAGATCTGGAAGAGGAGGAGCTTACATTAATCAATTCTGCATACAAGTCCATTGATCATTTGTCGAAAATGGGCCGCTCACTCGCATTGCTCACCAAAATTGAAAATAAGGAATTTTCCAAGTTGAAAGAGATTCAGCTTACAGAAAGCATTAAAAACACCATATTTGATTTTCAAGAGTTGATTGATTTAAAAAATATTTCACTTCAAGGTGATCTTGAGGAAGGTGTTGTGATTACTTCTGACCCTACCCTCATTCAGATACTGATCGGAAACCTGTTTCAAAACGCCATCCGCCACAATATCAAAGGAGGAAAAATTGACCTGATACTCACTCAAAACATCTTTAAAATTTCCAATACCGGCAAAAAGCTTGAAAGTGCGCCGGATGCGCTTTTTGAGCGCTTCAAAAAAGACAATCAAAGCAGCGAGACCATTGGATTGGGGCTTGCCATTGCGCATAAAATTTGCGAAATAAACGGCTATCATATAGCGTACACTTTTGAAGCTGAAATGCATACCCTGACTATACATTTCAAAAAGTAATCAGCATTTCTTCAGAATTCCCACAGGATTTTTACCGATTCTTAAGCGTTATTTGAGCCAGACAAGAAATTAATCCTGCCATCCGTTGGCCGGTTTAATAAAGTGTTACTGTACACTTGAACTACAGTTGCTGTTTTAATCCTAATTAACCACTTGTTGCACCAAAGATGTGACACGTGGTTTTTTCTTTATCCGGCTTTCAGGCAACAAAACGAATACCCAACAAATCATGGTTTTTTGGAATAACATACGCTTTTTTGCACTAAGTTTGCGGCATAACATTAATATGATTTGAAATGAAACACCCCTGGCACGACATCAACCCCGGCGAGAATGTCCCTGAATTTGTAAACGGCATAATTGAAATACCAAAAAGTACAAGAGCAAAATACGAACTCGATAAAAAAAGCGGAATGCTCAGGCTCGACAGAGTGTTGTACTCATCGATGTATTACCCCTATAACTACGGTTTTATACCGCGAACATATTGTGATGATAAAGACCCGCTTGATATTCTTATCCTTTCTCAAATCAATGTGGTGCCGCTGTGTATGGTTCCCGCCAAGGTGATAGGCGTCATGCACATGTTAGACCAGGGTGAGGCAGATGATAAAATTATCGCCGTGGCTGAAAACGATATGAGCGTGATTCATTACGATGATGTCAGCGAATTGCCGGATCATTTCTTCCGTGAAATCAAGAACTTTTTTGAAGACTATAAAAAACTTGAGCATAAAACTTCAGTCGTGGAAGAGTTTGGCGGAAAAGATGTGGCGCTAAAAATTGTGAATAAAGCCATCGAGGACTACAAGCTCAGATTCACAAACTAATCAGTACTGAAAATCTGGTAAATCCTGTGCCTTGACCGGCTCAATTCTGTTGCCCCGCTTATTTGTGCAACGCTTTTTGAATGGATATTTGAAGTTGAGTCAAACAACCGCTAAAAAACATTGTTTGTTAAAATGCGATTGAATGACGCTTTTGGCATGGAAAAATATTATTATCTGCTCCTGAACATTTTCACCATTTCGGTGCCTATCATCAGGGGTTTTGAGCATAGGATACGCTTTTTGTCCAGATGGAAGGGACTTCTCCTGGGAGTTGTTGGCACAGGCATACCGTTTATTGTCTGGGATATACTATTCACAAAAAATGGTATTTGGGGATTCAATTCAAGGTATCTTACAGGAATTAACATCGCCAACCTCCCTCTGGAAGAATGGCTGTTTTTTATCACAGTGCCAATTGCGTGCATTTTTATTTATGAGGTACTCATCTTATTTATCAAACAAGACCTCCTGAAACACATCGCTTACCCCCTATCCTATTTCCTCATTGGTATTTTGATCATTTTAGGATTTATAAATATTGGGTTGTGGTATACAAGCCTCACTTTTTTGCTGACTGGTTTTTTCCTGGCTTACCTGGTATTTGTGCTCAAACCCGCATTTCTAAGTCGTTTTTATCTGGCGTATTTAGTGTCTCTTGTTCCATTTTTATTTGTTAATGGCATCCTGACAGGAAGTTTTATTCCTGATGAAATCGTGTGGTACAACAATGATGAAAACCTGTCAATCCGGATTTTTACCATACCGGTGGAAGATACAGTTTATATGCTACTGCTGCTGCTGGGCAATACAACTCTGTACGAATGGTGGAAAAAACGAAATGCAGCCACAACTTTTTAAGTTTTACGACAGAATTGCTGCCCAATTACTACATAATTCCAAACATTGCTTAATAATTCCTTAACTTTGGAGTTATAAAATAACTCGATAGGCTTAAGGATGGTAAGGGTCTTTTTTTTATTTCTACAAATAGCATTAATATCTTCATTAGCTTTTGCACAGGAAACTGCCAACAGCTGGGGTTCCATCATTCTCGCATCTGATACATGGAGATATTTTCCGGGAACAAGCGAACCCCCGGCTGATTGGAAAGAAATTGATTTTGCCGATGGCCAGTGGCAGCAAGGGCCAGGTGGCTTCGGCTACGGCGATGATGATGACGGTACCGTTATTGCACAGGTCCCATCAGTATTTATAAGAATAAAATTCAGTATTACTAATTTTGATCAAATCCAAAGAGCATTGTTGCTCGCCGATTATGATGATGCCTACGTGGCCTACCTGAACGGCACAGAATTCGCCAGGCAAGGTGTGAGTGGCAATCCCCCTCCTTTCAATCAACTAGCAGATGCGCAACACGAAGCGCTCATGTATCGTGGCATTTACCCTGAAGAGGTCATTTTATCAGATACCAGGGTCAAAGAACTGTTTAATGAAGGTGAAAATGTACTTGCGATTCAGGTGCACAACGCCACCAATGAGTCATCTGATCTTTCGTCCAATTTCTTTCTCTTAGCAGACTATGGCAATTCAACCCATGAGCTTAGACCACCCCCGTCATGGTTCAGGCCTCCCGTTGATTATGAAAGTTCCAATCTTCCAATCATAAAAATCGATACCTACGGCAGATCGATTCCTGATGAAC
>CAYZWN010000056.1:20106-22148 GCA_964482185.1 uncultured Roseivirgaceae bacterium | reverse complement strand
TATTAATAAATAGCCTATTTATCCACAAAAAAACGGAGCAGGTACTGCTCCGTCTAAAAACATCCTATAGGCAAAAAGGGATTACGTGTAATAATAAATTCTCCAGACCCTTCCTTTTACCGAATCACATATAAATAATGAACCATCCGGGCCCTGAGCAAGACCAGTCGGTCGATACATAGCTTCATTGGGCGCCTTGACTACTTCCTTGCCTGCAAAACCGGTTGCAAATTCCTCAATTTCACCAGTTGGTTTGCCGTCTTTAAATGGCAGAAAAACTACAGAGTAGCCCACCTGTTCGAATGGCGCTCTGTTCCATGAACCGTGCAGGGCGACAAAAGCGCCATTGCGGTACCTTGCAGGGAACATGCTTCCGGTATAAAAAATCATATCATTGGGGGCAGTATGCGCCGGCAGGCTCATCAGTGGTGGTTCAATGTCATCGCATCTGTCTGTTTTGTATCCGTCACCTCCAAATTCAGGACCAAGAATCTGCTTGCCCTGAAAATGGTCAAAATAGCAGTATGGCCAGCCATAGTCCTGATCTTTGTTTATTTTGATAAACTGCTCCGCGGGCAGATCCGCATTTTGTTCCAGCGTGTAAACTTCCGGCCAGAAACCCTGCAGCTGATCGCGGCCATGGTTTACTCCGTACAGGGCATTGGTCTGGAAATTCCAGTCGAAAGCAAGGGCGTTTCTCACGCCAGCAGCATAGTGGTATGCATCTTCCTGCTTTTGGTTTGGCTTGTTGGCATCAAACTGCCAGATTCCTGCCTGGCGGATGATATATGGGCTTGGATCGATGCCTGGTGATTTTACGGTAAAGGCCTCAGCTTCACCGGCATTGGTCGGCGCACCGACAGCCACATACATATTCCCTTCACCATCGAAGGTCATCGGTTTGGTGGCGTGCGGTCCTTGTTTTGGAAAACCCGTTGCGATCAGCTCCATTTCTGATGAGGGCACAAGTTCATCAGGATTGAGTTTGTAGCGGTAAATATTGGAATCAGAAGAGCAATACAAATAGCCGTTGTATACAGCTATGCCTGTGCCTCCGTAAGGCATGAAACTTTTCTGTTCATCCATGATGCCATTTCCGTCATTGTCACGCAAGGCGATAATTCCGTTTCCATCCTTCGCGTCACGAAGTTTCACATAGAGGTCGCCATTGTCATTCACGGCAATGTGCCGCCCTTTTCCAAGGTTATCAACCGTCACGATGGCGCCAAATTTTTTCGGAAGCTTTAATCCGGCGTTATCCGGGTCGGGATCAGGGAGTTTTGTTTTTTCAGATTGGTCACCGGTGCAGCCCTGAATTATCATTGCCAGGGCAAGAAGTGCGAAAAAAAATTGTTTTGTTTTACTCATCATAATCAGATTTACGGATTTAGTATCTATTTTTTTTTGGGATGGACCGACATCATAAAAAAAATTACTGCTGATGCCGCTTCCGAAGAATTGCCAAATTTAAGGCTTTTTATGAATTCTGAAACCCTTAATAATCTATGTAGATTATGCAATACTCCGGCTGGCAGGTTTGTGTATTGATACGCTTTTACAGGGGACAGTTCGTGGATATTTTGTGATATTCATGCTTTAAACCTGAAAGCTATTTTCCTGGTATCAAAGCCAATGTTAGGGTAACCCCAAGCCATGTACTGAATATTTGTTGAATTTTTTAATCATTAAAAAATATAAGTTAAGTTTCTATTTAATAAGTATATAACAGTTGACGCTTATTAAAGTACAAAAATCGATATCTCCATGTTTAACTAAATTCAATTCTGGCAAAGAAATTGTTTAAGTCAGTTTAAACTAAAATTAATTGCTATGAAAACGTACAAATTATTTTTTACTCTGTTGATCGCCATATTGCTTGCGGGACCTGTTTATGAATCCCTGGCGGCAAAAGCAAACAAGCGGGCAAAAAAGGAAATGAAGCGAAAGGCCTACAAGCAGGCCAGAAAGGAAGCCAAGCGCTTCAAACGCCAGGATTGGTATGTGGCTCCGGGTGCATTGCCAATGGACAAGCAAATCGAGAA
>CAYZWN010000056.1:0-20096 GCA_964482185.1 uncultured Roseivirgaceae bacterium | reverse complement strand
AATCGTGGGAACTCCAGTATCAGTTGGATGAACATGGCTATCCGCTTTATATCGTAGCCACCGGAAACTCAGTCGCAGAGACGCAGTCTGCCGCTAAACTTCAGGCTACTGAATTAGCAAAGCTTGAACTGGCAGGTCTGGTTGCTACCAACGTTGCCGCGCTGATTGAAAATAGTATTGCCAACAATCAGCTCAACAACGAGGAAGCCGCATCGGTAACCAAAACTGTTGCTGCGTCCAAAAATATCATCGCCCAGGAAATCGGAAGGGTAATCTTTCTTTTTGAGATTTATAGAAAAATCAATAAAAATGTTGAGTCTTCTGTAAGAGTAGGGTATAATAATGCCCTGGCCCAGGAAACCGCCAAAAAGGTGATCCGGAAGCAGCTTGAAGATCAGACGGAAATATTGCACGAAAAGCTTGATAAGTTGCTGAATTTTTAATCCTGCACATTCCATGACACGGTTTACCTCCATATTGATCATCATGCTTGCTTGCCTGGATTTGGCTTATAGCCAGACAATCAAAAACGCCTCAGGTATGGCGCAACTCAGGCAGGAGGAGCATATGAGCAAGGAAGACCTCAGGGATCAATTGCGGCACTTTGCCATCATCAATGCCATCGAAAGGGAGTACGGTACGTATGTGAGCCAGGAATCTTTTGTTGATATTGATGATGGTAATACGCAGTTTAAAATCTTTGGTAAAACCGTGATTATGGGCGAGTGGTTAAAAACCACGAAGGAAGATTTTCAGGAAGAAATGAGAAAAACCAAGGACGGAAGAAGAAACCGGAATGAGCTTTGGATGACACTCAAAATCCAGGGCATGGTTAGAGAAGTGACACAACCTGAAATTGGTTTTGACTTCTTTACCAGTAATTGCAGAAGGCCAGCCTGCAAAACCAGCATCTTCGAAAATGGTGAACCGATGTATCTGCATTTCAGAACGCCGGTCAGTGGATATTTATCCGTTTACACCATAGAAAATGATTTGGCATACAGGTTGCTTCCCTACCAGAATATGCCGGCTGCTTATACCAATTCGGTGCCGGTGGAATCTGACAAGGATTATGTGTTTTTTGCTCCATATGGAGAAAGCGATTACTTCCCCGATTTTTCAAGGTTGTTGATCGACGAACTGGTGATGGTAGCAGAAAAGGATCGGGAGTTTCTTCAGCTTGTAATTGTTTTTAGTACAGAAGAATTTCTGAAGCCGGGATTGGCCGGGCTAGAGGCTGATCTGAAGGCGGGATATGAAATCCCTAAATCATTGTCTGCTGCCGACCTGAATAGATGGCTGGAAAGCAACAGGATTAACAATGTGAATTTTTACTATAAGCAAACAAAAGTCAAAATTGTACAATGAAAAGGCAGTTTTGAATATGCACGAAGCCATGAAAAAGATCATACTTTTTTTCCTTATCACCATTTATTCAATTGGTGCAGTTGCCCAGGAAGATGTATTTCTGATGCCGGCCAAAAAATACGGCAAATGGGGATTTATAAATAAGCGGGGGGAATGGATTATTCCCAATGATTATGAAGAGGTATATTTCTTTTCGGAGGGACTAGCCGCAGCAAAGTTTTTTGGCAACTGGGGGTTTATCGACCGCCATGGAAAATGGGTAATCCAGCCGGAATTCAGCGATGCCAAACCTTTTCATGAAGGGTTGGCGTGCGTGATGAAAAATGGCAAGTGGGGTTACATCAATAAAAAAGGGGCATGGCATTTCGAGCCCAGGCTCAGCGTAGTCAGTTCGTTTTCCGATGGGAAAGCCATCATAAAGAATGAGGACGGTTATACATTCATCAATAAGGACGGAGACCGCTTGCTCAGGCACAGTTTTGAGCGCGCCCTGCCATTTTCTGAAGGCCTCGCATTCGTGGTTTTTAACGGGAACAAAGGATACATCGAGCGCAATGGCAACTGGCTGATCAAACATGATTATGCGGAGGCATATTCTTTCTCTTTTGGGCTTGCATTGGTCAGAAATGGGCAGAAATACGGATTCATCAATCAAAAAGGCGAACTGGTGATCGATGCAGTTTATGATGACGCAAATTATTTTATGGAAGGACTTGCCGCCGTGAAGAGGAATGGCAGATGGGGCTACATCAACCAAACCGGCGCATTTGCCATTGAGGCGAGATTTGAAGCGGCATTTCCTTTTTCCCAAAATGTGGCAGTGGTAAAATCGGCAGGAAAGTTTGGCCTGATCGACCGGCGTGGAGAGTGGGTATTGATGCCGACATACAGCGGACTCGGACGCTATACCAAAGCCCTTTCTCTCGAAGAACAGGTGCAGGATTTTGTGAAAACCATGTATACCGACTGGCAACTGAAAGGTGAATTTGAAAAAACATCATCATACCTTTCGAGGGTTTCTGAACAAAACAGGGATGTTCAAATCAAAGAATTCTCAAAACAGGCCATCAATTCACTCGCTAAGCGATTCGTTCAATTTGAAAAATCCTCTATCGGGCTGTATGAGGCAGATTATGAAAAATTCAATGTTTTTATTCCCGGCGCCAAAAGTATTATGCTTCCTGTTCCGTTGGAATACGCCAAGGAAGTAAAGGAAAACTGGCCTGATGTATGGCTGGGAAATCCAACATATACATTATCAGGAGACGAATTTCTGATTACATCGTTGGAGGCGCGTTACAAGGGGCAGTCATTCTATTATGATATTAACCAGGATTCTCATACAACTGCAAATCCAACGCTCGATCTGAATTTTGATCAAATTACCTATGCTGTGCCCCAAATATCAGCTTCGGCAGGCAGCAGTATTTCTTCAGGCTCGCTCACAATTGTTGGGCAATCAGATGTCGATGTGAATATTCCTCTGACAGAGATCAGAAACAAAAAGACTTTCGCACTGGTGATTGGAAACGAAGATTATAGCTCCTTCCAGATGAATCTTAACACAGACATCAATGTGGACTTTGCATCTGTCGATGCCAAATCATTTAAAAAGTATTTGCTCAATACACTTGGGGTGCCTGAAGAAAACATCACCCTGCTCATCAATGCCACCGCCGGACAAATGCGGCAGGCTGTCGCAAGAATGAGCGCTATTGCCAAAGCTTTTGAAGGGGAAGCAAGCCTGATGTTCTATTATGCAGGCCATGGATTGCCCCGTGAAGGCACAAATGAGCCATACCTTATACCGGTGGATGTCAGCGCTTCAAATCTGGAATATGCCCTGAAACTGGAAGATTTGTATAATAAACTCACCGAGCATGAGTCGAAGCGCGTGACGGTATTTCTTGATGCCTGCTTTACCGGTGGTGCCAGAAATCAGGGTCTCGTGGCCGCCAGAGGAGTTCGCATTAAGCCAAAGTCTCCGTTTGTAATGGGCAATCTGGTGGCTTTTACAGCTTCGTCGGAAGACCAGACTGCGCACCCTTACCGGGAAAAAGCACATGGTATATTTACGTATTATCTTTTGAAGGGTCTCCAGATTTCAAACGGAGAAATTTCTTATGGAGAACTTGAAGATTTTATCCGCACCAACGTCATGCAGCGATCAGTACTTGTCAATAATAAAATACAGGTGCCTCAGGTTAAGGTGAGCCCGATTTTTGAATATACCTGGCGCGACATGAGATTTTATAATTGATTGGAGACATCATCTCACTTACTTTTTTATACTTATAGGTTATGTTTTAAAAGAACCGGTCTTACGCCGGTTTCTTGTTTTATGGCAGATTGGGAATGATGCCATTTTCGCTTACTTTTTTGGTGTTTAAGGCATTTATAATCATATATTTGCTCGTGCTAATCAAAGTTTTATGAGATACTTTTGGCTACTGTCCCTGATTTCAGTTCTTAGTTTTTCGAATACCTATTTATCTGCACAGCAACCTGCTGTTGAACTCATCGCAACAAATACCATTGGCGTAGCTGGACAGGAAGTGCAGCTTGATATTATCGTGAACAATTTCAATGATATCATTGCATGTCAGGCGTCAGTCAACTGGGATGCTTCTCTTATAAAATTTAAGGAGGTTGGTCAGTTTGGCATCAAAGATCTTGAATTGAATGATTTTGGAACAACAAATAAAGATGCAGGTCATGTTCGCTGGGTATGGACACCGGACGATGCAACAGCCGTTTCGGTTGAGGATGGAACCGTTTTGTTTACAGTCACTTTTGAAGTGATAGCCGAAAATGAAGCATCTGCCACAATCAGCTTTACGGACATCACATCAGAGCCGCCGTTTCCAATTGAGTTTGCCAATTCAGCTTATAATATATTAGCTGTAAACACAACCGAAGGAGTTGTGACTATTCCATCTTCAGCTTCTGATTTGGTCAATATCATTTCAACACCAAATTCGTCATGTGATCAAAAAAGCTACAACGGCCGCCTTGAAGCCAATGTGAATGGAACAACGGAGAATTTTATATTTCAATGGTTTTCAGGGAATGAAATAAAACCTCAGCCGGATTTTACAGGGAGTAAATATGAATCTTTACCGGCAGGGGATTACACGCTTCGCGTTTTGAATGCGGATAATCAGATTTTTGTATCAAGCATGCCTGCATCGGTCAGTGATGAAGTGGTCAATACACCGGACCTGGTTACAGAAGTGTTGAACATGCCGCAGGTAAGTTGCAGTACGAATCCGGAAAAACAAACCGGGGCACTTGCCATTGAAGTCAATGGTGAACAACCTGATGGTTTTTATATGATCAGGTGGTGGAAAGGTGAAGCAGGTACCGGTGAGGAATTGACAGATTTTAGTGATGGCTTTTTCGCCGAAAAGCTCTTCGCCGGAAGCTATGAGGTCATGGTTGAAAACCCGACAACAGGTTGCAGGGCATATCTCAATTCTGTGATTGAAGAACAGCTTCATGTATTTGAGCTGATCACGACTACCACCGAAAATACATTCTGCCGCAACGGAGCCAACGGAAGTGCTTCAGCAGAGTTTATCGGCGAATTTGAACCGGATATCCGGTATTACTGGTTTCAACAAAACGATGCAGTTGACTCCACCCAGGCAATAGCAAAGGGGTCCGTGCTGAGGGATGTACCCGGAGGCAACTATAAAGTATGGGCAACAGATCTGGCGTCGGATTGTGCATCAGAAAGCGCTGCGACAATACAAAACACCCCCGTTTTTCCAACACCTGTCATCTCTCAGCGCAATGATTCCCTAATTGCCAATTACCCTAATTCTGTGTGGCTCAGAAACGGATCACTGATTAATGAAGTGGGACCGTACCTCGTTCCAGACAAGTCTGGTATGTATTCCATAAGCGTGGTCAATGAGTTCAATTGCCAGGCTTTTTCAGATGATCTGTTCTTTGGTATCACTGCTTTGGCAGAAACAGATATTGGAATCTCCGTTTATCCCAATCCGTTTTATGAGTTTGTGCGGATAGCGCATCCCGAAGCAGGACTTGATTATATAAAAGTATTTGATGCACGTGGCCTCCTGATACGTGAATTTTTTGATCTAAAGCAAAAATTTACCGACTTGTATTTAACCGGTTCACCCAATGGGTTTTATTTAATTCAAATGAAAAAAGGAGATCAGGTCATTACGAGAAAACTTTTCCAAAGTCTGTAAAATTAGCTCTTTGTTGCTTATTTTAGCCCTTCCGTAGATCAAGTAAACGAATCTACAAGAATATCCGTCCGGCGCAGCATCCAAAGGTTTTGGAATATGAAACATGTTTTTTTGTTATTTTTTCTTTTATGCTGGATGCACGCTCATGGCCAGATGATGCGCATACAATGGGCTTCAACCCTGGAGTTTCAGTACAACCAGTACCAGGATGCCGACTATAGCGGGTTCCGGACACTGGGCCCGCCTGATGCTTTTCCTCCCGGCACTATGAATATCAATGCCTTTCGATTGAAAAGTGAGCAGGAACTTGGCTCGTTGATCCTCTCATTCGCAAATCCTCAGCACGTGCAGCAGATAATAGTCATCGAAAGCAATGATCCCGGCCGCATCACGAAAATAAAACTAATCGACGAATCGGGATTTAATCATATTATTTATCATGCTGACCCTCATAAAGTCATAGATAAGTTCAGGGCCATGGTGCTAAGCATACCGCGTACAAAATATAAGGTTCGATCCATTGAGTTGACGGTAAATACGATACCCGCACCCGGATATAGTCAAATTGATGCTGTCGGAATACTCGATAAGGCAAACCTTGCCGATGTGAGAAATATTTTGTCAGGCGCAAATTTCAATGTGCAGCAGGTGATGACGTTTACTTCACCCAAACAGCCCTTGCACAGTCAGATCAATTCGAAATTTATAGAGTCAAAACCACTTGTATCACACGATGGAAACACGCTTTATTTTTCCAGACTGTTTTATCCTGAAAATATGGGTGGTAGGACTGACCCACAGGATATTTATGTTTCTAAGTATATAAATGGCAATTGGACTGAGGCAGTGAACATCGGGTTCCCGCTCAATGACCACTACGCCAATGGAGTGTGCTCCATATCGCCTGACGGCAGTAAGTTGTTGGTGATCAATGGTTATGAATCTGACGGTACGGTTAGCCCGGGCGTATCCGTTTCAAACAGAAAATCATACGGTTGGGGAAAGCCGGAGAAACTGGATATTTATGACTTCGAGAATTACAGTGAATTCCAGGATTTTTTTCTTGCTGCAGATGAAGAAGCAATCATAATGGCCGTTGAGCGATATGAAGGTTACGGAGATCAGGATTTGTATGTGAGCCTTAAAACCGGCGCAAAAAGCTACTCCAAACCTCGGAATCTCGGAATGATGATCAATACTTCCAAAGCCGAATTCGCACCTTTTTTATCACCCGACAACACCACCCTGTACTTCGCATCCGATGGTCATGGAGGATACGGGCAGAGCGACATATTCAGGACAAAAAGACTCGATGATACCTGGCAGAATTGGTCAAAACCGCAGAATTTAGGCCCTGCAATAAATACCTCAAGCTGGGATGCGTATTTCAGTATTACCGCGGCCGGTGATTATGCATATTTCGTTTCTTCGCATGGAGCGAAAAAAGGGCAGGAGAACATTTACCGTATTTCCCTCCTGCATGATGTCATCCCCGAATTGTCCGAGTCATTGATTGCATTTCAGGGAAGAACGTTTGATTCGCATTCCCATTTACCTGTCAGTGCAAGCGTTGTATTGGAAAACAAGGAAAACCGCCAGCCCTACAAGGGCATATCAGATGATTTGACAGGCAATTTTTTGTTTTATGTGCCTGGAGAGCCCCAGTATGAGTTGACCGTGGATGCGCCGGGATATATCCCTTTTCAAGAGACCTTTTCCCTGAATACCCATCAGGAAGAAAATAGGGTTTTTAAAAATATTTACCTGACACCCATTGAAAACCAACAGGTATTTACAATCAATAATTTGCTTTTTGAACGGAGCACGCCTGTGCTGCTGGATCAATCTTTTCCGGCACTGGATAGGTTGGCGGGAATATTAATTGAAAATCCGCGGATGAAAATTGAACTCGCAGGACATACCGATGCCGTTGGATCACCAAAGGCCAAAGAGGTACTTTCGTACAGGCGGGTCGAAAAAATCAGGGAATATCTCGCCGGTTTCGGTATAGACAAAAAACGCGTCGATATTGTCGGTTATGGCGGCTCGCGGCCTATCGCTCCCAACGACAGTGAAGAAAACCGAGCCAAAAACCGTCGGGTGGAGATTAAGGTTCTGGATATGGGCTCGTAATGGTTTTTTTTGATCAGGATTTGTGAATCATAACATGCTTGTTCATTATCCGAATAGAATTAATCAGGGGAAAACTGAATTGTGACTGAGTTTAGCGAGTACGAGTTTGAAATATTAAGTGATCAAAAATTTCTTTTGACCAAATCTTCGGTATTAGCCAAAGTCAATGATTTACTGACGGTTACCCGAAAAGAGATCAATAAATCGCTCAAGGACATGGTTTTGCCCAACAAGTCGCTTTTTAAGTCCGGAAAAATTTCTCGTGGCGAAAACTACCTGGGCCTGCCTTACCTGGTGTTGGATTTCCCTGCGTATTTTACAAATCAGGATACTTTTGCTTTCAGGACCATGTTTTGGTGGGGCCATTATTTCAGCGTAACACTTCATCTCTCAGGTGTGTCACTCGAAAGATATCGCGACAAGTTATTAGAGAATTTCCCACAATTTTTGAATCAGGATATCTATATATGTGTAGCCAATACACCCTGGCATTATCATTTTGAGCCGGATAATTATCAGCTTCTCCGCGAGGAACACATGCAATTGATTGCCAATGCGCCTTTTGTGAAACTGACCCGGAAACTTGAACTGGAAAATTGGAAAGCCCTGCCCGGGTTTGCCGGACACTTTTTTGATGTGTGTGTTTCAATTTTGACTTCCTGAAAGGCCGCCTGACAAATGTTATGGCCAACAAAAAACCCCGCATTTACGGGGTTCTGATTATTTGGTCGATGTTGATTTCTTAGTTGTCCAAATTTCTGATATTTATCCTGTATGGTTTATCAGGAAGATTGTCGTTGTACGGCATCAATACTTTAAATTTTCCACTTTTATATGATGCTTCGATTTTATTGATATCAACAAAATATGGTATCCTTATGATTTTGAAAAACAAAGGATACATGATAAAATTTTGAGTTTGCTGATGCTGGTCAACGTGCATGACATTTATAAAGAGCTCGTTGCCCTGAATAGTAAAATTAAATGCCTCGGGCCTGATCGAGGGATTAGACAATTCCACAACAAGATCTTTGCCTTTGGATTCAATTTTAAAATACGTTTCCCGCACACCACCATTTACGGTGTTCATCAGGTCACCTTGTTTTAAGAGCTCTCTCAATAAAATTCTATTCTCCAGAAAATTCATAATAACCTCCTTTCAATTATATAAACTCAAAATCCATACCAAGGGTTTATACAATCATCTAATAGTCGGTTAATAGACAAGTTGACTTTTTTGGAAAGCGGATATGCAAAAATGACAGCTTAATAAGGCTGCCCGGTCCACTCCTCCAATTCAGGCGGGCATCCGTATTGAGGATTTTTTATCATTTCATGATCTGTGAGTGTGAGCAAAAATGCTTTGAGTGCTGCCCTGTCGTTATCATCTAGTTGCACGCCTTTTTCCCGCACAAATTTCATTAAGGGGTGTACGAAATCACTGTAAACAAGACCTGTTGAGTAGAAATCGATCACCTCATCAAGCGTCTTAAACCGACCATCGTGCATATAAGGTGCCGTAAGTTCAATATTGATGAGTGACGGGGCGCGATATGCTCCGATATCCATCGGATCTCCGGTTACTGAGTTTCTGTCGCGCTCCTGCGGATCGAATTGGGTGTCCTTTGCATTATTGAAGTATTCATTTGTTGTCATGAGTACAGAACCACCATGGCAATGGAAGCAATCAGCATCTTCAGAAAAGAAAAGGTCGTGTCCTTTTTTTTCCAATACGGTAAGTTCGGCTTCTTTTCTCAGGTATTTATGGAATTTTGAATCATGCGATACAATGGAGCGCACAAATTGCGCAATGGCTTTACTGATTCTATCGTAGTTAATCTCATCCGTGCCAAACGCTGCCTTGAATTTATCTTTGTACATGGGAATCGCCTGAATAGCAGCCACACTTTTTTCGATTGTGCTGTTCATTTCATGCTCAGCTGTTATCGCCATCCATACCACTGATTCTATGGATCTGAAATGATATGGGTCGTTAGCCGGAACCTTATCACTGCCTTTATAGGAATTGGATTCTTGTATAAATCCATTCCAAAAGTATCCATTGTGATTGTAAACTGTATTCACAATCGGCAACATAAAGTTCGGGGTGGCCTTACCCGGAGTGCCGTCAGTTGATACGCCGAATGTTTTGCCGTCCTTAAATCTTGGATGATTCAAACCAACTTCGAAGCCATTTTCCTGAATATGGCAAGTGGCGCAACTCATAAGCTGGGATTTGTCGCTATGCCCTGACAGGCGGCCATCGTAAAACAAATATCGCCCAAGTTCCACACCCTCCACTGTCATGGGATTATCTGCCGGAATATTGAGCTTTTTAGGAAAGTATGTAGCATCGGGAATAATATAAGGCGTCGCACTAAATGCGCCTTCTTTTAATTGATCTGCGTTATCAGTACTACATGACCACATCACAACAAGTGCAAACAAAGGCAGAATAAATCCAAATGCGATGATCCTTCTCATAACTGTAATATTATTAAATGTCACTACTTATGGCTGTAAAAAAATAAATGCAACCTTTCATTATTGCTGTGTAAACCTATTCTTACAGGTTCGTATTTTTTTATTTTCTCTTAAAGACTAAAAGCAACTTTCGTTACCTCATGATCAAAGTGCCGGTAGCGCTTTGATATTTGCAACTTCAAACACATTGTGTCCGTTGTCCATCCCCATGCGCATCGCTTCCTGATTGTGCATAATTTTGCTGCCATGATTATTATGATTATAAACATGGGGATTTTCCCACCATTGTTCAGCATTCATTCTGATTGTAATTTCTTTGTTTTCACCTGCAGTGAGCGCGAAAGATGAGTTGGGCAATTCTATTTCTATCCAGTTCTGGATATAGCCGGTGATATTCTTTTCTTCATCTCTTTCCTGGCCAACACCCATGTGAAAATTAAAAGGCTCACGCTCACTATTGAGGTTGATCCAGAATCCATTGAGCTTCATGTAGTGGTATCCCCCCTGTTCACCGCCAAGATGCATTGGCCAGAACATGTCGCTTTCTGGTGGATCTGTAAACATCAACGGCATATTTTTCTCTCCTTTTATTCCGAATACCATGGAAACCGATTTGTAGTTTCCTTCCGGAATATCATCTTTGATTAACCAGTTGTTTGTGCCGGGAATGTTGGTGTCGACATAGTGGGCAAATTTTTCTTTTTCGATTACAAATTCGCTTCCGTCTGATTTATGAAGTGTGACATCGGAAATGAAATATTGAATTTCCCGGATTTCATATTGGTTTCCTGCAGCATTGACATATTGCATCTTGTTGAAAACTACCTCCTGTCCATCCACGAAGTGATCAAATGAAAGGGCAAGACTGCCGGATTCTAGCGGATTATTTTGATTTTCATTGTCGCTGCACGACCAAAATAGCAGTATGCCGAGGAGGGCTGTAATCACTGGTTTATTCATAGTTTTATTTTTATAACGCTAAATACAAAACGCTTATTGGACTGGATTAAGTTCGAATTTTCTCATTTTGTTTCGATTTTTTCTGACAGACTTTATATAAGATTAAATGAATGCTCCCATTGGGTTCGCCTTTTCAGATTCAACAGTATAAAATTAGGGATATCAAATTGATTTTTGTGTGACATAAGTCGGTCAATTTTATGTCAGCGTTTAAATGACGGATGTATGCTCGCGAAGGCGCAAAAGCGGAGTTGATTTAACCCAAAAAATTGACCAAAATTTTGCTGGTTAAGAACAGACTCTGACTCTGCTCTTCAGTACTCTCGTACCCAGGATTTAAGCTGTTTGGTTTTTGTTAAATATGTAGCGCTCTGTTGTCAGTGGCAGCAAGGCATGCCTCTTTGAATGATTCGGTAAATGTTGGGTGCGCATGTGATATGCGTGCGATATCCTCAGCCGAAGCCCGGAATTCCATTGCTACCACAGCTTCAGCGATCAAGTCGGCAACACGGGGCCCGATCATATGCACCCCGAGAATTTCATCGGTATCTTTGTGCGCCAATACTTTTATCAATCCATCCGTATCCATACTGGCCCTGGCGCGCCCTGAAGCTTTAAAAGGAAACGAGCCTGATTTGTACGGCATATTTTTTTCTCTCAACTGCTCTTCGGTGTAGCCTACAGATGCGACTTCCGGCCAGGTATAAACCACGCCCGGGATAAGCAGGTAATTGATATGGGGCTTTTGGCCGGCGATTGTTTCTGCGACAAAAACGCCTTCTTCCTCTGCTTTATGCGCCAGCATCGCGCCTTTGATTACATCGCCGATGGCATAAATGTTTTCGATATTTGTGCGCAAGTGGTCATCAACTTCAATCTGACCGCGTTCATTGGTTTTTACACCGATATTTTCAAGTCCAAGGCCTTCTGTGTATGGTTTTCTTCCAATGGAAACCAGGCAATAATCTCCTTCGAGTTCGATTTTTTCACCTTTGTCATTTTCTGCTGTTACTGTTACGGTTGTGCCTTTTGCCTCGACCGCAGTAACCTTGTGTTTCAAATAAAACTCAAAACCGCTTTTTTTCAGGGTCTTTTGCAGTTCCTTACCCATGGTTTTATCCATAGTGGGGATGAGAGAATCCATAAACTCCACGACTGAAATTTTGGAGCCAAGTCTGCCATACACAGAACCGAGCTCTACGCCGATCACGCCACCTCCGATCACAATCATGTGTTTGGGTACTGTCTTGAGTTCCAGGGCCTCGGTGCTGGTAATTACCCGTTTTTTATCCAGCTTGATAAAAGGGAGGCTGGCGGGTTTGGATCCCGTAGCAATGATAACATTTTCGGTTTCAATTTTTATCTGATCCTTTTCCCCCTGCACCAGTATGTTGTGAGGGTCAACAAAAGAGCCCATACCCTGGAAAACATCGATTTTATTTTTTTTCATTAAGAAGTCAATGCCGGCAACGGTCTGCCTTACCACCTCACTTTTTCTGGCAATCATTTGTTTAAGATTGATTTTCAGACCGGAGACATCAATACCGTGTTCTGTGAAATGATGTTTTGCATTGAAATAGTGTTCAGAAGAATCAAGGAGGGCTTTTGATGGAATACAACCCACATTCAGACATGTGCCGCCAAGGCTGTTATATTTTTCTAAGATGGCTGTTTTCATGCCCAATTGCGCACATCTGATCGCTGCCACATATCCGCCGGGGCCTGAACCTATTACTGTTACGTCGTATTTCATATTTTTAGAATTTGTGTTCATGAGTTGATAAGCTTCTTTCCTTATTGCCTGATCTCCTCAAATTAATGGATGCTCTTCCTGCTCGTCAATGAAATTTCTGACTACACTCCAAGTAAAAGCCTGGTGGGATCCTCCAGGAGTGCTTTCACTCTGACAAGGAAGCTGACTGATTCTCTGCCATCGATGATCCTGTGGTCATAGGACAGCGCAATGTACATCATCGGCCTGATTACCACTTCATTATTTTCCGCAACCGGTCGTTGAACTATATTGTGCATTCCCAGGATGGCTGATTGTGGCGAATTGATGATCGGTGTAGACATCATAGACCCAAAGACACCACCATTGGTAATTGTGAAAGTGCCGCCCTGCATTTCTTCGATGCTCAGTTTCCCGTCGCGGGCTTTTGTGGCGAGCTTTACTATTTCCTTTTCAATCTGGTCAAAACCCATGGATTCTGCATTTCGAATTACCGGTACGACAAGACCTCGTGGCGCTGACACAGCTACAGAGATATCACAAAAATCACTGTAAATGATTTCCTCTCCATCGATTTGTGCATTTACAGCCGGCCATTCCTGCAGGGCAACGCAGCAGGCCTTTGTGAAAAATGACATAAAGCCCAATCCCACATCAAATTTTTCCTTAAACTGCTCTTTGTATTTTGACCGGATATCCATAATGGGCTTCATATTCACTTCATTAAACGTGGTGAGCATGGCCGTTTCGTTCTTTACGGATACGAGTCTTCGGGAAATTGTTTTTCTCAAAGTGGTCATTTTTTCCCTGCGCTGCTCCCGGCTGCTCCCGTCAGGCCGAACAGGATAAGCATCCGAAGTCGGTTTTGACGGCATAGTTTCCGGTTTTTTCTCAGCTTTAATCGCATCTTCTTTTGTGATGCGCCCCTGCACACCGGTTCCTTTTATTTCTGAAGCAGAAATCCCTTTTTCAGCCAGAATTTTCCCGGCTGCCGGCGAAGGGTGGCCTGCTGCATAAGCGCTGGAAGATGACTTTGAATCCGGCACATCCGAAGTGGTCTCAACCGGCTTCTCAGGAGATGATACTGTACCCGCAACCTCCTCAATTCGGCAGATCAAGCCTCCAATTTCAAGGGTGTCTCCTTGCTTGGCAACAATTTGCAGGTAGCCTTGTGCTTCGGCGGTGAGCTCAAATGTGGCTTTATCGGATTCAATTTCAGCAATCACTTCATCAAGCTCCACAAAATCGCCGTCCTGCTTATTCCAGGCGCCAACTGTTACTTCGGTAATCGATTCTCCGACCGTAGGCACGACCATTTCCATCGTATTCCCTGTTTTATGCGCAGAGGCATTTTCAGTTTTAGATTCACTTTGAGATGGTTGATCAGGCTTAGCTTTCCCTGCTGTTTCTTCAATTATTCCAACCAAATCGCCGATTTTGAGTACATCCCCGACTTCGGCTTTATGGCTCAAAATGCCAGATGTTTCTGCATTTACTTCAAACGTCGCCTTTTCAGACTCCAATTCGCAGATTGGGTCATCCATTTCTACAAATGCACCATCTTCGGCGAGCCACCGGCCAACCGTCACTTCCGATATGGATTCTCCTACTACCGGTATTTTTATCTCAAAACTCATCATTAATATATTTAATCAGCGAAAGCCTTATTTACAATTTCCTGTTGCTCTTGTTGGTGAACTTTACTATAGCCGGTGGCCGGTGATGCACTTGGCGGCCTGAATATTCCTTCATGGATATGACTCCGGTATTTTCGAAGGATGTAGGTCCATGCGCCCATGTTTTCCGGCTCTTCCTGCACCCAGATCACCTTTGCCTGAGCATTGAATTTTTTACTTATTTCTTCAAGCTGCTTAAGCGGGAAGGGGAATAGTTGCTCTATACGAATAATTGCCACATCAGTCCTCTTTTGTCTTTGCTGCTCATGGAGCAGATCAAAAAATACCTTACCGGAGCATAAAAGTATTTTTTTAACCTTTTTTGCTTCGGCATAATTATCGGCAATTATTTCCCTGAAACCACCTTTGGTAAAGTCTTCGGTAGGAGATATTACTTCCGGATGGCGCAGGAGCGATTTTGGAGACATTACAATGCACGGTTTTCTGAAATTCCATGCAAGTTGCCTTCTGATCAGGTGGAAAAAATTTGCCGGAGTCGTGATGTTCGCAACAATCATATTAAAATCGGCGGATAGCTCAAGAAAGCGCTCCGGTCTGGCGCTTGAATGCTCCGGCCCCTGACCCTCATAACCATGTGGCAACAACATAACCAAACCATTCATTCTTTGCCATTTTGTGCCTGCACTCGACACAAACTGATCAATCATCACCTGGGCACCATTGGAAAAGTCACCAAATTGGGCCTCCCAGATTACCAGAGCATTTGGTGAAGCCATGGCGTAACCATACTCAAAACCCAGCACACCGAATTCTGACAAAAGGGAATTGTAGATTTTAAACTCCGGTTGTCCCTTTTCAATATTGCACAGGAAGCAATACGGCCTGTTTGTTTCAGCATCGAAAACCATGGAATGGCGGTGTGAGAAAGTACCTCTTTTTACATCCTGGCCCGACATTCTAACAATATTGCCATCCAGCAACAAAGAGCCATAGGCGAGCAGTTCGGCATCCGCCCAGTTCAGGATTTTCTTTTCAAAGAAATTCACTTTTCGTTCCTTTAGCAGCTTTTCGATTTGCTTAATGGGCCTGAAACCCTTTGGCAGACTTGTGAGAGCCTTTCCAATTTTTTCGAGCTTATCGATGCTTATGGCCGTCTCTGGTGATTTTTCAAAATCGGATGGTTTGGATGGTGTAAGCAATTTCCACTCTTCCTCCATCTTTTGTGGCTGGTAGGGGAGTGGTTTCTGTTTAACCAGGTTTAACCTGTCTTGCAATTGCGCCCTGAACTCCTTGTCCATCCTTTTGGCTAACTGGGCATCGGCATAACCCCTTTCAACGAGTTTCTTCGAATATACCTCCCGTGGATTTGGGTGTTTTGCGATAACATTATACAGTTTTGGCTGGGTAAATTTCGGTTCGTCGCTCTCATTGTGGCCATGGCGCCTGTAACACAAAAGGTCAATGTATATGTCCTTGCCAAATTTCTGTCTGTATTCCACAGCAAGCCCGGAACAAAAATCGACAGCCTCAGCGTCATCACCATTTACGTGTAGTATAGGGGCATCGACAATTTTTCCAACATCAGTACAATAGATGCTTGATCTCGCATCATCATAGTCGGTGGTGAAGCCCATCTGATTGTTGATTACGAAATGTATGGTGCCGCCAGTGGTGTAACCGGGCAGATTGGCCATTTGTGTAATTTCATACACAATTCCCTGACCTGCAATTGCAGCATCACCGTGAATGAGGATAGGAAGTGCTTTTTTGAGATCACCTTTGTATTCATCATCTATCTGGGCACGCGTATAACCCAAGACTACAGGCGAAACAGCCTCAAGATGCGATGGATTTGGTGCAAGTTTGAGATAAACTTCTTTGCCACCGCTTGATTTGTATGTGCTCGAATAACCAAGGTGATATTTCACATCTCCGTATCCCATGGTCAGATCCGGTACAGCGGTGCCTTCAAACTCACTGAATATTTCTTCATAAGTTTTTTGCATAATGTTGGCAAGCACGTTCAGTCTGCCCCGGTGTGCCATACCGATCACCACCTCTTCCACATCGTAACCTGCTGCGGTGCGTATGATTTTGTCGAGCGCCGGAATGGCATTTTCTCCACCTTCAAGGGAAAAGCGCTTCTGCCCGATATATTTTGTATGCAGAAAATTCTCAAACACCACGGCTTCATTCAGTTTTGAAAGAATGTGCTTCTTTTCATCAATCTCCGGGTTGAAATGAAGAAAATCTTTTTCTGCTTTTTGCTTAAACCATTCTATTTCCTCAAAATCCCGGATATGCATGTATTCAAAGCCTACCGGACCAAGATATACGCGCTTTAGCGTATCGAAAATATCCCGAAGCTTTGCCTTACCCAAACCGATGATATTTCCTACCTCATACTCATATTCAAAATCCAAATCATTCTCAGAGAGGCCAAAATCCTCCAAATCCAGCCGGACATTATGTTTTCTTCTTGGCCTTACCGGATTGGTGTCCGATTTCAGATGACCACGGGTACGGTATGCATGTATCAGATTGCGCACCCCAAGTTCTTTTAGTGAAATACTGTCCGAAGGGACAGATGCGGTAGTTGACGCACCGTTTGATTTAAAATTTTCCTGGGAAAATTCAAATCCTTCAAAGAAGCGCTGCCAGCTCAAATCCACAGATTCAGGATTGTCTTTGAACTTTTGATAGAGGTCGTCTATAAAATTGACGTCCGCATTGGAGATATAAGAAAATTTATCCATTTAGGGGAATTGTTATTAACACATCAAATGTATTACATTATACCGGGGTTATATAATTGTATAACCGTATTAGCAAATATAATATTATCAATTAATCAGGATTACATGAATAAATTGCTATTCCGGAAGTCAAAAGTCCACATCAGGTATAGGAAGGAATTAATTTGCCCTAACTTTTTGACCCTGGTAATTGCTGAATAGGTAAACTTTATTGAAGAAGAAGGGAAGAATGAAGGACATTCATGCTTCGGTAAAAAAGATTGCCAGTGCCGCTCAAAGGTAAGCCGGGCAGTTTTACGCTCCGCACATATTTTTACATCAATTGCCGGAAGGGGTGAGTTTGTGCCCGGAAACAATGTATATGATGGGTTTTCTATCAAATCCAGCTGTCTGAACTTTGATAATTAACTCAAGTTTTGTGACTATTATAAAATATTGATATTCAAATATTTATCATAGTACAAAATATACAATGCGTTGATTTTAAGCGATATAAAAATTCCATTTTGATATTAATCAATGTGCGACCATAGCCGGCTTCTTTGCCCTTTTTGCGGTTTTGTTTTTTTACCGCAAGGGTCACAAAGGTAAGCGCAAAGCACGCCAGGTTTTAATCAATTGAATTATAGGTAGTTAATTCAATTATATTTATCTGCGAAACTTGAGTTATTTATTGACTAAGAGAACAATAGAATTATTGATCTGTTAAACCACAAAAACAGCTGCCGGGAAGTTGTCGCTGTTATCAGTACATATCATCAATGAGCTTCTTGAAATGATTAATAATGATTTGCCTCCTGATCTTTAAAGTTGGGGTGAGCTCACCGAGGTTCATGCTGAAATCCTGAGGCAGGAGCCTGAATTTCTTGACCTTTTCAAAATTCGCCAGTCTTTTTTGCAATTGCTCCAGCTTTTGCTCATAAAATTCCCTGATATGGCTGATATCTATCAGTTCTTCCATAGAGTGATAAGTCAGGTTGATCGAGTGAGCATACTCTTTCAATGCTTCAAAATTGGGCACGAGCAGTGCCGAAACAAATGGTTTATCGTCGCCAACAAGTATGGCGTTTTCAATAAATTTATCATTCGTGAGGATCGACTCGATCATCTGGGGCGCAACATATTTGCCACCTGATGTTTTCATCAGGTCTTTGATCCGGTCTGTAATGGTAATGTTGCCTTCTTCATCTATGGTGCCGGCATCGCCAGTTTTTAACCACTCCCCATCAAAAACCTTTGCTGTTTCATCGGGCTTTTTATAATACCCTTTCATTACTGTTTTGCCTTTCACCAGAATTTCATCCTGGTCGCCGATCTTCACTTCGACATCAGGCATCGAAAGACCAACAGTTCCGAATCTGAATCCCTTATCCGGGAAAACCGAAACAGTAGCCGTGGTTTCAGTAAGCCCGTAACCGATAAGTAAAGGCATGCCGATGGCATGGAAAAATTCGGTAATTTCTGCGGAAAGCGGTGCTCCTGCGCAAGGCATGAATTTTAGGTTACCTCCGAAAACCTGCCTGATCTTTTTGAAAATCAGTGTGTCAAAAAAACCATATTTCAATTTTAGCATGACCGGCAATTTTTCGCCATTTTTCAATAGTGAGGCGCGTTCCTTGCCTGCATTCAGCGCAGCATAAAATAGTTTCTTTTTGATGGCAGATCCACCTTCAACTTTGGCGAGTATGGTGTGATAGGCTTTTTGATACAAACGAGGCACAGAACACATCATGGTAGGCCCAACCTCGCTCAAAGCGCTCAATACATCTTTTGGATCATTCAGATAGGTATTCCGGATTCCTTTGTACAGCACATACAATGACCAGCACCGCTCAAATACATGACTTAATGGCAAAAAAGCCAGGGAATGATCCTGCCTCGAGATGTTCAGCCGGAGGTCGTGGATGCGGAATGCTTCATTAAAATTATCGTGGGAAAGCATGACACCTTTCGGCTCGCCTGTTGTGCCGGAAGTATAGATGATGGTGGCCATGTGATTGCCTTGTATCGCTTCTAGTTTTTCCTCTGCTTCCTGGTCACTTACAGCATTGCCAGTGGTCAAAAAATCTTCAAAATATACTGATGCCGGATTATCAATTTTAACTGTTTTCTCAAAAACTACGATCAACTCAAGTGTGGACGATGAATCTGCATAAATTTCAAGCGCCTTGCCGTATTGCTCCTCGTCACCAACGAAGATAATCCTGATCTCTGCTTCATTAATAATGTATCTGGCCTGGTCGGCTGTGTTGGTGGCATAAACAGGTACAGAAACAGCCCCTGTACCCATAATTGCAAGATCTGCTATCGACCATTCTACTTTATTTTGTGAAAATATCGCAATGTTTTCCTGGTCTTTAATGCCTTTCGCGATCAGCGCTTTTGAGGTTTGCCTCACAAGCGAAGCAAATTCATCCCAGGTGTAATGCGACCAATTCGCGCTTCCTGCTCTTTTAAACTTAACCGCCTCTTCGCTTCCGTTCGTTCCGATATTGCGAAGGAAATTTGAAATGATGTTTCCTGCCAATGCTTTGGTGATTTAATGAAACAACAAAATAGAGGAATTTAAATCAATAATGTATGCGATGAGCCGCATATTTCTTTCGAATGACAAAGTCGAAATACAACTGGACCGGTTCTGAAAATGGGAATAGTCTGTATATAAAGTTTGATTATTGTTGGTCAATGGATGAATAGTCAATGGTCAATAGTCATTGTCAATAGTCAATAGTCAATGGCTCATTGGTTGAATGAGTCCTCATGAAATAGGTTGACAGGTTCCCTACCCAAAACCCAAAACCTGTGG
>CAYZWN010000055.1:0-22202 GCA_964482185.1 uncultured Roseivirgaceae bacterium | reverse complement strand
ATAATCAATATCTTTTCTCCAGCATGGCACCCCTGAAGTAATGTTGTAAAATTTCCCTGTATCCATAACCTTTAGCACCCATAACGGCAGCCCCTATCTGGCACAAACCTACGCCATGGCCCCAGCCTGCGCCTTGCAGCGTGAAAGAGACTTCATGACCTTTTGTTTCTTTTTCAAAAACAATTGCCGAGCTGTAGAGGTGTGACGTGCTTAGGGCTTTGCGGATTTCCAGTTCTTTTCCTATTGTTAAAGTGCGTTTGGTGCCAACTATTTTCAATTTGATCAGCCGTCCGGAAGTCCCTCTTTTCTGCGGAATGAAATCCTCCACCAGGCCTACATCTATGCCAATACGTTTGCGGATCAATTCACTCACTTCTTTTTGCGTATAGCGAACCTTCCACCTGTAAAAATCATTTGTTTCCCGGTCGTAATCGTTGAGCACCTGAGTCAGAATATTTTTATCATTCGTATTGCAGAAAGCTTCAGGATTGCCCAGAATCCAGTTTTGAGCCGCTGTTTCATTTTCAAGATCTGTTGAAAAACCATCAGGGGTATGTGCATTGTCATGAAACTTTTGCAAATAGGGATGATTTACCGGCTCCCAGACATTTTCAAAAATTTCTGTCCTGCCGCCACAACATTTCGAAAACCGCGCATCGCAGATCTGGTGGGCATAGGTGAGCACTTCTCCAAAAGTTTCCCGGATGGCCTCATCCACCAGCTTTGTGGTAGCCCTTGTCATGCCCTGATACCGTTGGCAATGATCGTCTGCACAAACGTCGAAATTTTCATGGTCTTCTCTGTCGTACCACCGGATATGTTCCTGATCTGTACTGATAAAAGAAGTATAATTTTTTTTCTCAGATGTCAATTGCCTGTTTTTCTCAATCTGGGCGAGCAGCCAGCTCCGCGAGATCACCGCATGGGCCTTGAGCAACTCCGGAGATGAGGTGGCGCTCATTTCTGAGGAGATCACGCTTGCAAGATAATCTTCGACCCCCAGGCGGTTAATTACCGTCACTTTTTTGTTTTCTATAATAAATCTTAAGCCACCTTTAAAAACCTGATCTTCTTTCCTTTCCCAGTGAAACCCGATGCCGATTGTTATGTCACGGATGGTTACGTTGCAATCTTGATTTTCCGGAAAAAGTAAAAACCCTTCATCAATCTGGAAGGAAGCTAGATTATTTGAAAGGTAAAGGGCGTCATTTTCGAACCATACTTTCCAGTCACCGGTCAGCAGATCACCTCGTGTATCCCGGTAGTATCCATGAAATGAAAAGTGGATTTCTTTTTCGTACATGATGCCCACATCGATGGTCGGTATTGCAGTTGCTCCCATTGGTCTTATGTTTTTTTAGAATTCATAATTTTTTCATATCTCCAGAAAATCCGGTCCACGCGGGCGCCGGCGTGATGGGCGTAGAAATCGATTGGTCCCACCCATGGAATGATGGCCTTTTCATGACCTGCCTGTTTCATATCGCGCAGGCACCGCTTCAGCAGAATACTTCCGATACCTTTGCCACGGAGATCGGGATGTGTACCCATCGGTCCGAACCACGCCATGCCTTTGTTGTTGGCATTGTGGGCAGAGAAAGCTTTTACCTTTCCATGAAGTTTTGCTATATGCATCGAGGGCGGGTCATCATCGAAGGCAGATCGCGCTTCGTGTCGCCACAAATCCCAGTTTTGTTGTATAAGCTTCAGGACTTCCTCCTGCTCAGCGTGGCTGGGCCTGCTGATTTCAATACCATCGGAAACTAGTTGCTGTTCCTCCTTTCCGGTTTCCCATTTATTGCTATGCAAATCAACAAGCAGATTACAAGTATCAGCAAATCGATTGAAGCCCGATCTCATGGCAAAGCAAACCGCTTCTGTGTAGCGCGGATCAATCCCCGGCATCAGGTAGTTCATCGGCACATCATAGATGCGTACCACATCTACGTGGTCTTTTTCAAAAATGTCCATCAGTTTATTGAAAAGACCTGTAGCAATACCCTGGCGCCTGAAATTATGTGCAACAGCCATAAGCTTGATAAAGCCATATCGCTTTCCTCCAAAATCACGCAGCACGCCCAGCATAAATCCAAGCATGTTTTCCTGATCATGGCAAATGAGCGCTTTTTCTGGTTGCCAAAATGGGTCGCCATCGAGTTTTTCTCTAAGCAGCGCTTCGTTCAATTGATCAAAAGCGAGATTGGCATTCAGAAATTTGAGCAATGCGGGGTAGTCCTCTTTTGAAAAAATTCTGATTGGGTAATTCATTTTATTAAAATGTTCTGCATCAAATCTGTTAATACTTTTTCCTCAAGACAAACCTGCCTGAAAATATCCTGCACATCAGCCATCGTGATTTTATTGTAGTCCTCTTCGCGCGGTGTAATCAGCACACCGCCCAGATCTACGGATGCAGGACTTAATAAAATTTGCTTTTCACCATTTTCGAAATACTGCTCCGGTCTGTGCGCCTTTCGTGGGAATAAATGAATATGCCATCTCGCCCCGTCATAAGAACATAAAATATTCAGCATCGGTTCGGATTCGTCGTTTTGTAATTTTTGAAAAGCCAGAAAGAAATGATTAAAAAAAGAAGACAATGCAGCCCGATCCCTTCCCGAAATACTCAATAACGTGCGCTTATAATCAGTCCATTGAATGATTTCCACGCCATCACTGATAGTGGCATCCCGGAAAAACGAACCCTGCCTGTAATCGCGCTCGATTGGCATGAACCGCCTGATACCAGCCTGAAAATGGAAATGATCCGGGGCAGAAGCGCCGCATTTCGGTCCGTTGTAGAAAACCGTGAAATCATCCAGCAACCTGGCGATGTCGAGCATATCTTCAAATTTGTCTTCAATGGCCTGATCTACGTGATCGATGTGGGGAATCGTGAGGTGTTCGGGAAAGATCGGGAAGGGATTGACAAGGATCTCATATTTTTCCAGTACAGGGATGCTTTCCTGCTCAGGCGGCCTGTTTTCCTTGCATAAAAAGCAAGGGCGGGCTTCAATGGACTTTACATCCACTTTTGCAGCCGATGAGCGGATGCGCTCCGGATTGAATTGCACGAGCATGTCGAACCCGTCAAACCCGAGGTTGCGCGTTTTCACATTTTTGAGCGCATTGTAGTTCGACCTGGCAAGCGCCCAGCTATTCTGCTGGTCGGCAATCAACTTTCTGGCTTGTTCTGATGTGGTCATACACCTGGTTTATGTTTGTAATTTAAACGAATGATAATTCTGGTTTTTGAGGAATTATTATAGCCTTTTGGTGACGCATTGAATTTTTCCCTGCTATCTGGTAAATATACCATTTTTCCATAGTCGCGCAGACTCCAATTGATGTTTTCAGTGAAGTAGGGCAATTGTCTGCATGCAAGGCAACTCCTGCCGCAAGCTTAGTCATGATTTAGCAGGATAACCTGTAACAGTACTTTCTGCTCAGGTTTTCAGATAAATTACTCAAGTTATCGCAGATAGAAATATTTGAATAACAATCTATATTTCAAGTGACTATAATTTAGTGGGCTTTGTGCCTTCCGTTGTGATCTTTGTTTTGAAAAAAGAAAACCGCAAGGAGCGCAAGGAAGATGCTATGATCGCAAATCGATTTATTCCAAAATGGAATTTTTATATTGCTAAAAATCAATGTGTTATGTATTTTTTATTTATAAAAATATCTGGATATCAATATTGTATAACAGTTGCGAAACTTGAGTAATTATAAGAATGTGCATGCGCATCCGTACCGCAAAATTTGCGGTTGAATACTTCAAATTGTTTATTTACAATAACCAAAAACAGACCGGAAGAAATCGGTCTGTCTTGTTTTGGGTGACTTAGGTATGGTTATGTTTTATTAAAAAAAAGCCAGCCATGGCAACTTAACAAGATTTTGCGGTATTACCAGCCCAATAGCCTGTTATAAATCTGTTTTACTTTTAAAGCTGCATTTTCCCAGGAGAGATTAGCAACGGCCTTTTTATTAAGATTTATGACCCTGGCGCGGTATTTTGCATCTTTTTTGAGTGCCAGTATATGTCTGGAAAATAGCCCAATATCCCAGAAATCAGCAGAAGGTGTGTTGCTCAATATTTCTGCAGCACCGGTTTTATTTGATAATATGACCGGCAATCCCAGATGGGCGGCCTCTATTGCAGTAAGTCCAAAGGGTTCTGAAATGGATGGCATACATAGTAAGTCGCATGAGCCGTACAAACCGAAAAGTTGTTCTCTTTCCACATAGCCGAGATAGTAGAAATTTTTCTTTATTTCTTTAAATCCAGGTATATTATTGAATTCAACTGCCTGCTTGCCTCTTCCAACCACAATAAAATCGATATCGGCTGACTTCTCCAATACACGCTTTGCAATCTGAATGAAATATTCAATGCCTTTATTTCCGTCTATCCTACCAACAAACAAAACCTTGAAATTTTTAGATTTTCCGATTTTTTGCGGGCTAATCGCCTCTGATGGCGTTAGTGCGTTGTAAACAACATCAATTTTATTTCCGCTGAGTCCATAGCTGCTTTCGATAATGCCTTTTGTGTAGGTACTTCCCGCAATTACTGCATCGGCCTTAGACATAGAATGCCGTTCGATGTCATAAACCCAGGCGACATCCTTATGGCCCACCCGGTCATATTCAAGTGAGTGGACATGAAGCACAAGTGGTTTGCCAAAACGTTCCCTGAGTTGAATGCCGGCGGAAAATGTCATCCAGTCGTGCGTGTGGATGATATCGAAAGGAATGCTATTGGCAAGCTCGTTAACCAGGTGGTTGTACAGGTAAACCTTATCCTGCACATGTTCGCCAAAAATGTCCACATCATCATATAGCAATTTCTGGGTTACCCTGGTTTCTTTAATGACTCCGGTTTTTCTCGTTGATATCGTTTCTTCAGAAATATATTCGGGGGACTCGTGCCTGTTTGTCTGATTGTTATGCGTTGAAACAAAATACGGATCAAGCCTGATGGCCAATTCAAAATTCCCGTCTTTAAGTTCTGCAACATATTGTTTCCTGATCGTTTGGATTTGTTCTTCAGTAAGATCGTCGCTTGTAAAAACAATTTCCTCCTTCACGTCGATTTTTGAAATACTGGGATAAATCACGGCAAGGTCCACAATCCGGGAAAGTGCATTGTTCAGACCTTCACAAGCTACACCTACTCCACTTGTGATTTCCGGGTGATATTTCCATGCTAAGGACAGAACTTTCAAAGTAGTCAGATTTAAAAAAGAAACCAGATGAACATCTATTGAAAGATATAAATAAAAATAAAATACCCGAAGGAATAGTTGTCTTATTATTGCTTAAAAAAAAAAGAGGCTGCAATTCGCAACCTCTTTTTTTTGTTTTATCAATTCTATTCGGATCACCCTATTTTTTCATAGTTATATAACTTTTCGTAATACTGATAGGCCATCCTGTCTGAATCAAAATAGGGCAGCACATCCTGCATGCTGTTTTTCATGATTTTCACCCACTTCTTGTGTTCATTATAGTATGTTGGAATGATTTCCTGTTCCAGAATATCCAGAAGATTTTGATGATCGATCTGATCTTGTTTGATTTGAGGCAGCGTTTGATCTGCAGGCGGTACAATAAAGCTGTTCACGCCGTGCTTTGAAAATTCCGGAATCCAGCCATCGTACGTTGAGAAGTTGATTGATCCGTTCATCGATGCAGTCATGCCGCTGGTGCCTGATGCCTCTCTCGGAAGCCTCGGATTGTTGAGCCAGATATCTGAACCACACTTCAATTGCCTTGATCTTTTAAGTTCATAACCAACAAGCACGGCAATTCTTTTATTCTTCCTGCTTAGATGAACCAGGCTGTTGAACGTGCTGATTGCATTGTAATCCATCGGATAAGGTTTTCCGGCCCAGATTATCTGGACAGGCATGTCATCATTTGTGATGAGTTTTTGGAATCGCTCCAGGTCATCTGTGATGAGGGCGGGTCTTTTATATTCAGCAAATCGCCGTGCCCAGACGATCGTGAGAATATCCTTGTCAAAGAGTTGGCCTGTTTGGTCGGCAACCTCATCAAATAATTGCTGTTTTAGCTCCTTTTTGCGCGCGACAAGAGCTTTATCGTCTTCTTTTTCCAGTGCCCGGTAGAGTTGCTTGTCTGCCCAGTACTTTTTATTTTGAGCATTGGTTATCGAAATGATCGGGCAAATATCCTTATGTTCTTTCCACATTTTATTTGCCACTTCGCCATGGATTCTTGAAACCCCATTGGATATTTTAGAGAAGCGCAGCGCAACCAAAGTATGATTGAAGACGCTATTGTCAATGCCTGCGATTTTTCTGACTTCTTCCAAAGGAACACCGCAGAAAAAACCCAATTTATCCAATAAGGCGATGTCGTGCTTTTCATTTCCGGCTTCCTCCGGTGTATGCGTCGTAAATACCAGTTTCTCCTTGAGACTTTTAAGGTCCTTATTTTGACTGTATAAATAAAAAGCCAAAGAAAGCGCGTGTGCCTCATTCAGATGATATACTTCTGTTTCATGATCGAGCAGTTCAAGCAGTTTTGCTCCACCAACCCCAAGCAGGATGCATTGCGCGACTTTGCCGGCAGGGTCAGAATCATAAAGTTTATGGGTGGTTGTTTGAGCCAGGTAATCATTCTCCGGAAGATCGGTTGAAAGAAAAAATATTGGCACAGTGCCAAATACTTCTGGTGACAAATAATATGCTTTGACGTGTACCGGATGGTTGTTGATATCTATTTGAAATGTAATGCCTGTATCTTCAAGAAAGGAATAAAACTTTTCCTGAAAAAGCGCATCCATTGACCTGTCACCCCTCCTTATCTGATCGTAATAACCGTATTTCCATAATATGCTGACGCCAACCATATTCTGTTTCAGTTCATACGCGCTTCGCATGTGCGAGCCTGCCAGGAATCCGAGACCTCCCGAATATGTTTTTAAAGGCTGATCTAACGCAAACTCCATACTGAAGTATGCCACCTTTTTGCCATACTTTGGATCGAATTCATATGGATGTTGAAATTTTTGTGGTAATGCCATTCTATTTTATTTTTTAAATGCTTTAGTTCAATTTTAAGAAGCCGCAAAGTAACTCAAAATTGGTTTGTATCTGAAAGGTTGTTTTAATTTTTTACACAATCTTTTCAAAAACCTCCATAAGGTGCTATAACAAAAAAAGCCCCTAAATATGTGTATTTAAGGGGCTTAGTTAAAATTTCAAACCTATTTTTCAGGCCAGAATATGTTTTTCCTGATGCAAATTTTTGTGAATGAGTCTGTCAATCATCGACATGTTTAACGTATCCTTTAGAATATAATCATCTACATTGTCGATGACATTGTAGTTCCAGTTTGTGCTTTTCATTACGATGATCCTGATGTCCTTTGTTTTCATGTTTTGTCGTAAAACCCGGATCATCTTATTTATGTCATCATTGTATAAATTATCATCAATTAGAATTACCCGTGGTTTTTGATGTGTAATTCGGTCAAAACAATCTTTTACATCGAAGCAAACATCAGCAATGTAATTTTTGGATTGATTGCCGACCAGCATATTGTAAACTGAAGTCATTTCAATTGGATTGTTGCCGATGATCAACACAGGAATAGGTTCTGTTTTAATTCCCATGATGCTCATCCAATTCATGTTTTCGGTTGTCTTTGTTGTGTGTACCATAGTTGATTATATTAGATTAATACAATGCTATATAAATATGTTTATACAAATTAAGCTATTTTTATTATTCTTTTCCCATTCTATTAAAAATATTTAGAAACCTAATATATTTTTTATAACTGGAATACAACTGTTTTGTTGCAAAGAGCATACCAAAATTGATAATTCACATGTAGTATAATGACACCCAAAGACTGGGTTAGGTTTAATGGAAAAAGTAATAATTTGACGGAAATTTCAGAAAAGAGAGACAAAAGGCATTTTGAAACAGGTGCTTTTTGGCACCAAATTATTTTTTCACCGCAAGCTTTTCCAATAATAATGTCAGGTGATTTTGTAGCGCGCCCTGCCAGTTGTCATCCCCATCCCATTGTTCGCCGAGGTATATATCACCGCTGTTGATATGCTTGATGTAGTATTTGGTAATTAAGCCATCGATAGGTATGGCTTTTATGTTCAGGTTTCCGTCTGCATCTTTGGCCATGGTAATCAGTTCATTCACCTGGTTATTAACCTCATAACCCAGCAATTCCCTGATATTGCGGCCCGAAGAATTAAGTTTAAGTAAAACAAACTGAAAGCCCTGCGTCAGCAGTTTTTTTTCATCATACTCATACGGAACCATTTTAAACTGATATGGATAGGAAGACATTATTTGCTCGAGGTCTGCATTTCTCCTGAGGTTTGATGAATTTTCCCTGTTTATTACTTTAATGAGGTCCGCATTCTCTGCTTCTGCGTTTTGAGGTACAGGTATTTGTTCAAATATGGGCACTGCCAGCCTGTCAATTCTCAAATCGGTATTGAAAGTCTCATATCTGCGGCCCTTCAGAATATCTACGCCCCGGAAATATTCAGGATTGTCTAGGATAAGTAAGTTCTCGCGGTTTAGCCCTGCATTATCGATTGCTCTGAGCAGGTTCCTGAACAGAATTTCAAGATCTCCGGTCTGGGATTTCCACGCCGGCTGATTGTGGGAAATAAAATTCGGCCTTTGATTAAATGTTGTAATGATTCCAATGAACTGATCCCGGCCATTAATTTTATCTTTTGATAACAACAGTACATTTTTAATATCCCTTTGCAGCATCTGGACCGTGATCGCCCTTTTTACATCATATCCCGAGATAAGGTCATCGATGTATAAATATATGACTGGGTCAATGCCCAATTTGCTGATATAAAATTGCGCTTCCCGCGCAAGTGTTTTCCAATCCTGCCTGATGCCGCTGCCGGATTTGTCGTCCATTGAAATGACAACTACAGTCTTTGTCGAAAGAAGGTCTTTGGGAAGGTTACCGCTTCCGGTATTAAGCGTCGTCAGTAGTTTTAATTCTGCTGAGCTAATTTCCTGGCAATGGCTCAAGTGAATGAAGGCCATTTGAAAAATTATTCCTAAAATAATAGCTGCATTCCTGAAAATGGGCATATTTTACCTTGCTAAAAATATTGGATCGGAGAATATTCTTCAAAAGAAAGCATTTGTAACGATTATTGAAATTTTTGCTTTAAATAATGGGCTGTATGATTATCATCCAATGTAATGATTTCCTCAGGTGTGCCCGCAAATGTGACTTGTCCGCCAAGGTCACCCCCTTCAGGCCCAAGATCAATGATCCAGTCCGCTGATTTTATGATTTCCATGTTGTGTTCGATGATGACTACGGAATGCCCATTGCTGATTAGCGCGTTGATGGCTGACAATAGTTTCCTGATATCGTGAAAATGCAAACCTGTAGTTGGTTCATCAAAAACAAACAATATCCGGTCTTGTGATTTGAGGCCGCCTTTATCGAGAAATGATGCCAGCTTAACGCGCTGGGCCTCTCCTCCGCTTAGGGTGTTGGATGACTGTCCTAAACCGATATATCCAAGCCCGACATGCTGCAGCGGCTGTAATTTGCTGATGATGTTTTTCTGTTCCTTAAAAAACTCCATTGCATCATCCACTGTCAGATCAAGAACATCAGATATGGTTTTATCCTTGTAGGTCACCTCAAGTATTTCGGACTTAAATCGTTTGCCGCCACAACTTTCACAGGTCAGGAAAATGTCCGCCATAAATTGCATTTCTATTCTGACGGTCCCCTCGCCCTGGCAGGTCTCACACCTGCCTCCGTCAACATTGAAAGAAAAAAATGAAGGCTTATATCCCCGGTTTTTAGCCAAACTTTGGTCAGCAAACAGCTGCCTGATGTGGTCATAAGCTTTTACGTAGGTGACAGGATTGCTCCGGGAAGATTTGCCAATCGGGTTTTGGTCAACATATTCCAAAGCGCTTATACGCCCCAAATCTCCAGAAAGTTCATCAAACTTGCGGGTTATCCCGGAGGCGATGCCAAACCTTTTACTCAAAGCAGGATACAAAATGTTTTTAATCAGTGTGGATTTCCCTGATCCGCTTACGCCGGTAATAACAGTCAGCACTCCGAGCGGAATTTTAACGTCGATGGACTTCAGGTTGTTTTCTCTTGCACCCAATATTTCTATGGCATATTTCCACTTTCTGCGTTCTTTCGGGATTTCAATGGTATCAATGCGATTTAAAAAGCGTGTGGTATGCGTGAGATCGCGGTTTTCTATGCTGCGTGCATTGCCCTGAAAAACCAGCTCCCCGCCATGACTCCCTGCATCCGGACCGATATCAATTATCTGATCGGCCGCCTCCATGATCTCCTCCTCGTGCTCAACAACGATTACCGAATTACCGAGATTCCGTAAATATTTCAGCACCTCAATCAGTTTTGTTGTATCCCTCGGATGCAGGCCGATGCTTGGCTCATCAAGAATATACATCGAGCCAACCAGGGCGCTGCCCAGTGAAGTGGCGAGCTTTATTCTTTGAAATTCTCCTCCTGAAAGTGTGCTCGTCAGCCTGTTGAGTGTAAGATACCCCAGGCCAACCTTTTCGAGATAACCAATCCTGTTTTTAATTTCGCTTATAATACGTTTGGAAACCTTGTATTTGAATTCATCCAGTTCCAGAGAATTAAAAAAGGCATTAAGTTCATTTATCTGCATCAACACGAGGTCTGTAATGGACTTTTCGCCAATTTTCACATAGGCAGCATCTTTCCTCAGTCTGGTACCCCTGCACTCAGGGCAAACCGTCTTTCCGCGATACCTCGACAGCATGACTCTGTATTGTATTTTGTGCATTTGCGACTCAACGAACCGGAAAAAGTCATTAATTCCCTTGAAATACCGGTTGCCTTCCCATAAAACATGCTTCTGCTCATCGCTAAGCTCGCGATAAGGCCGATGAATGGGGAAATCAAACCTGGATGCATTGTACAGCAGATAGCGCTGCCATTGGCGCATTCCTTCACTGCGCCATGGCACAACGGCGCCCTCATAAACCGATAGATGTGTGTCCTGAATTACCAGATCGGGATCGATGCCGAGCACCTTGCCAAATCCTTCGCATCGCTTGCAGGCGCCATATGGATTGTTGAAACTGAATAAATTGACGCTCGGAGGTTCAAAAACAATTCCGTCTGCTTCGAAGCGGTCAGAAAAAGTAAATTCTTCTCCGTTGGAAAACCTGATAATGCATACATCATGACCCTCAAAAAAAGCTGTTTGCACAGAGTCTGATATCCGGAAATTATTGTCCTCATTATCCTTGTTGACAGTGGCCCGATCAATAATAATTCTGACATCATTATATTCTAAATCATTTGGCAAGGACTCGACCAAAGATTCAATATCCATCATTTCACTTTTGACCAGTACTCTGTTGAAACCCTTGCTCAGTAGTATTTTAAGCTCATCGCCAAGTTTTCTGCCTTTCTGTTGTAATAGCGGGCACAATATCATAAAGCGGCTGCCCTCTTGTTTGCTGTTTATAAAATCAACTACATCTGTTACCGTGTGCCTTGACACAAGTTTTCCGCTTACAGGCGAATAGGTATCGCCAATTCTGGCAAATAAGAGTTTCAGATAATCATAAATCTCCGTGGATGTTCCGACAGTAGAGCGCGGATTTCTGGTATTCACTTTTTGCTCAATGGCAATGGCTGGAGCAACGCCTTTTATATAATCCACTTCAGGTTTTTCCATTCGCCCGAGGAACTGCCTCGCGTAAGAGCTTAGACTTTCCACATACATGCGCTGACCCTCCGCAAAGAGGGTATCAAAAGCCAGAGAAGATTTGCCTGACCCGGACAAACCCGTGATCACGATAAATTTATTTCTCGGGATCGCCACAGATAGGTTTTTGAGATTGTTGACACGTGCCCCTTTTATGATGATATATTCCCTGGGGCTGTATTCGGAAAAGATATCTTTTGGCTGTTCCTTCAAAAATGTCGTCATGGACACCAAATGTATTTATAGCTTATATTAGTTTTGTAAAGTATTTGAGCCGGAATCAATGATAATCCGCAAAATTGGCAATTTTTGAAAACAATTCTTATCCTCAAACATTTAAGTTGATAGGGTTTGAAATAAAATATCAACAATTAATTCCAAAAATGGATTTCAATTTGCGAGTTTTGCATGTTATTTGCTTAATAATTAATTTTGAGATATGTCTTAACCAAAACGGTATAATATGGTTTAAAATTCTACGTTAACCAAATGTAATTTTCATGAAGAAGTACGAGATAAGTGACAGCCGTTTGGTTTCACTTTATATCAGTGGGAGCGAAGAAGCTTTTAAAGAATTACTTTTAAGACATAAAAACAAAGTGTTTACCACGATAAATCTTATAGTCAAAGACAGGTATCTTGCTGAAGACCTTCTCCAGGAAACATTCATTAAGGCAATTAAAACCATTAAATCAGGCAATTATAATGATGAAGGAAAATTCTTGCCCTGGATTCTAAGAATTGGCCACAACCTTGCTATCGATACATTCCGCAGATCAAAAAGATACCCGACAGTACTTATGGAAGACGGCTCAAGTGTTTTTGACACCCTTGAGTTCGCAGTGGCTCCTGTCGAAGATCGCGCGGTAATACAAGATTCCATCAATAAATTGAAGCACCATATTCAGGAGCTTCCCGAAAGTCAGAAACAAGTTTTAATAATGCGCGCTTACCTCGATATGAGCTTCAAAGAAATTGCCGAAGCCACCGGTGTGAGCATCAATACAGCCCTCGGACGGATGAGGTATGCACTCATCAATCTGAAGAAAAAAATGAAAGAAAACAGCTTAGCCTATGACAAAAACAATTACCCGCGATGATGTATTAAGGTACATTTACAATGAGACATCGTTAGAAGAAAACTTAGCCGTCGAACGTCAACTCATCTTAAATGCAGCGTTGATGAATTTTTTCAAAGAAGCAAAAGAGACGATCAGCAAAATAGACCGTTTTGAGTTGAAGCCATCGGAATCAGTTACCAACAGAATACTGAATTATTCCGGGGCCTTAAAATTTGAATCGATCAGTTAGCAAACAAAATCTTCTTTTCACTGCCGCATCCAAAAGTACCTTTACTCGAGATTATTTTTATAGCTCGGTTTAAATAATTATTTTTTGACCGATCCAAATCTCAGAGTGAAATTATATTGATTAAAAGTTTATGTGCGGCATTCATCTGATCATCGATAAAACTTTACGGCTGCAGGATCAGGTGATTCACAACATGGCCGAACTTACCCGATATCGGGGGCCGGACGAAACGAAGGTAAAAATCATAAAAACACCCGAGTTGTGCTACCACCTGGCCGTGAACAGATTGAAGATAACCGATCATTCAGAAAATTCCTCACAGCCATATTTTTCAGAAAATGGTCGCTATGCATTGCTCTTTAACGGGGAGATTTACAATTATTACACTTTAAAAAATGAATTACTTTCCAGGGGGATTTCATTTCAATCGAATTCGGATACCGAAGTGCTCCTTAGCTGGCTTGTAATTTTTGGCCAGGAGCGCATTCATGAGCTGAAAGGCATGTTTGCTTTTATTTTTATTGACTTCAATGACAATGAGTTCTTTATAGCCCGTGATGCTTTGGGTATTAAGCCGGTGTACTATTATCAGGATGAAAAGTACCTGATCGTCTCATCGGAAATTAACCCGATTGTACGCACAGGCCTCTTTAAAATAGAGATTCCCAATGCCTCCATTTATGCATATCTTCAACTGAAATATGTTCCCGGATCAGGCACTTTTTATGAAAATGTGTTTGAGTTGGCGCCTGGACATTTGTTAAGCGGCGATAGCAAATCCACCGGACTTGTGCAGTTCGCTCGACCGAAGCCGCCATCGATCAATACAGTTCCCGATATTACTGAAATCAAAAATTTATTGCATGACAGTCTCTTGCAACAGATCAACACCCCTGTTCCGCTGGGTTTACTACTTAGCGGTGGAGTGGACAGCACCCTGTTGCTTGCCACGGCTCATCGCGAGGGTTTTTCACTGCCCACTTTTTCGATCGTGCACGCCGAAAAGGATAGTGCATTTGGAACTTTGGATTACAAATACGCGAAAAAGGCCGCACAGACCTTCGGGGGTGTGCATCATGAACTTGAAGTAAATATTTCAATATTTGACCGTTTTGATGATTTCATTAAAAAACTGGATCAACCTATAGGTGATTCTGCCTATCTGATGACATCCGAGGTTTGTAAAGTTGCCGCTAACACCATGAAGGTATTGCTTTCCGGTGCCGGGGCAGATGAACTTTTTGGAGGCTACAACCGGCACTGGGCTTTTTATCATTATTTGCAGCATCGAAAGTCATTACAGTTTTTTAATCCATTGATCCGTTTTTCGGCCAGGGTCTTACCAACGGGATTTCGGCACCCACTAAGAAAGCAATTCCGGCTCCTGAAGAAAATGGCCTTGAGTCATCATTCATCTCCAGCTAGGACTTTCGGGCAGTTTTTGAGATTTCAGGAAATACCATTTGATGCAAGGACGGAAAATCTGCCGGAATTCAACAATAATTCTGATTGGATGGGCTGGGCGCTTAACCACGATCTGAAAAATTACCTTGTTCAGGATGTACTGGCACTGAGTGATAGAGCATCAATGTTGCATGGAATTGAGCTTAGGGTGCCCTACCTTGATCAGGATTTAGTTGAGCATGTAAATGGTATTAAACCCGAGGCCATAATGAAAAACGGCAGGAAATGGATTTTGAAAACCATGCTGACAAATTACGGAGGAAAAGAATTTGCCGACCGGCCTAAGGAGGGATTCGGTCTTCCACTGTCACGCTGGTTGATGGATAAAAAAGTTGCTCATCTTTGGGAATTCAGCAAAAAAAAGGGGCACCCGGTTTTTGAGTATATCCATAAACCGATGCTGGAAAGGCTGATCGATAATCACCATCGCAAAGTTGAAGACCATGGCCAGTTTTTGTGGTCTGTGCTTGTGCTGGCACATTGGCTTGAGCGTCATCTGCAATGAAAAAAATCCTCTATATCCATCAGTACTTCAAAACACCAGAAGAGGGTGGGGCATTGAGGTCTTACTTTATCTCAAAAGCGCTTGCGGAGAAAGGCCATAAGGTCGTGATGATTACCGCACACAACAATCCAAAATACAAACAGGTAAACATGGATGGTGTGCAGGTGCATTATCTACCGGTTCCATACAGCAATGACATGACCTTTTTTCAAAGGTATCGCACTTTTTTTTCTTTTGCATTACGGGCTATTCTACTCATTCGCAAATTGCCCAAGGCAGATCTTTTATACGCCACATCCACACCCCTTACTGTCGGCATAGTTGCTATCTGGTGCCGGCGAATTCGTAAAATCCCATACATTTTCGAGGTGAGAGACCTGTGGCCGGAAGCGCCGATAGAATTGGGCGTTTTGAGCAACCCCGCAACGAAATGGTTGGCCGGAAAGCTGGAAATCATGTGCTACCGGCAGGCTGCCTTGATGGTGGCCCTGTCGCCGGGCATCGCGGAAGGTATCCTACAAAAGACACCTGAGGCATCTATCAAAATAATCCCGAATATGTCGGATCTGGATTTTTTTAAAACATGCAGACGGGAGAAAGCAAATGAATCGCCCCTGGAAATCGGGTATTTCGGCGCTTTTGGCATGGCAAATAATCTGGATTTTATCCTCGAAATCGCGACTATTTGTCAGAATGAGAAATTGCCGGTAAAATTCACCCTGGCCGGGAGTGGTGCCAGATGGCTCTTCATAAAACAACAAATTCTGGATTTGAAACTGGAAAATGTTAACCTTTTAGGCACACAAAGCCGGCAGGGCATCCGCCGGCTTATAGCTGATGTAGATGCCTGTATTATCACTTTTGCAGAGGCATCAGTACTTGAAACCAACAGTCCGAATAAATTTTTTGACGCATTGGCGGCCGGGAAACTTTGCATCGTGAACAAAAAAGGCTGGCTCAAAGAGCTGGTTGAGCAGAGCGAATGCGGCATTTACATCGATTCACCCAAATCTTTTATTAGTAAAATCAACCCATTTTTGCAGGATGTGCAACTGCTGAACGCCTGGCAACAGCATGCCCGGAGTCTGGGGAAAAATCAATTTTCGAGAGATAAACTCACCGCCAGGATTTGCGATATAGTAGAAACCCTGGCAGGCTAATAGCGTATCGGTTTATATTTTGATTCAGTAAAAATGCGCTGGGCATCGTCCATTTGCATCAATTGGGGCAGGGTCACCTCCGGATTTTGATCCATATATTTGTTCACAATTCTCCAGCCAACCCAGCGACCAATTCTGCCGGGGCAGTTTTCTCCAAGCTCAAAGGTTTTCGGCCGCTCACTCAGGAATTTGTCCTTAAGCATGTTGCTTGTCTCAAAAAGCAGTTCATTTTCCAGAATGCCCGCCCAGATCACCTGCTCATGTTTGATGATGTCTTTTGTTTCAAAAGCAGTGTAGCCTGTCAAAAGGCTGTCAGGCGTGCAAGGCATCAGATTTTTAGCCAGGTAGTATGCTTTGCCATAATACACCATATCTGCCAGCGCTGTCTTGTCGGTAAAGTTTGTGACGTTGAAATAATTGGAATACAACAGCATGATCTGCGGCACAAGATATGCCTTCTGGTAGCGCTTAAGCAGATAAGCCGGTATATCGTAAGGCCGGTATTTGCCCTCAAGGCCAAGGTAAAAATCGAGGCCGATGATGATCAGGCTGTCTGAAATGTAGAGATCGTTGGCAATACCCGTGACGACGGTTTGAATCTTGGGTTCGCGGAAGTCAGGATAGTAATATTTCAGGTATCTGAATGCCTGTTCGAATTCCAGGCGAATATCCTCCATTTCACCAAACACATTTTCAACTTCAATGAATAAGGAATCTATCTGGTTGGTATTCATCAGATCATAGAATCTGTCTAAGACCATTCCCGGTGCCGGATATTCAGAAAGCATTAAAAAATCTTCCGCAAATATCGGATTCTTAATTATTATTTTCTCCAGAGCACTTTTGGTAGGGATTTTGTGCAACTTTCGGTCAAGCCGCTCTATATTGACATGTACTTCAATGTGCGAGACATCCGGCGCTTTGATGCATTTACTTTCTTTACAGGAAAGAAACATGAGCGGGAGTAATAAGAAAATTACACAACCTTTAAAAATATATTTCGATAACACAATCAACTATTTATGCGAGTCAAGCCTTGTTTTTACAGAAATAAAAAAGTAATAAACAAAAATGCATTAAAACAGGCTGTTTGAATATTAATAATGTTTAAACCAATGAGATATTTTCTGCTTGCAAGTTTAACCATTTTGTCAATAAATCTGTCAAGTGCGCAGACAAAACTTGGATTGAAACTTGCTCCTTCTGTCATCAATCAGCGCATTGGTAATGTGCAGGATTCCGCTTCAGTCACAGGCGGTGCAAATGCCGTGGTGATGCCTGTTTTATTTAGCATCGATTTTTCAACAGGCAGGAATTATTACTTTGGCTCAGGAATCGGGTATGTTTCCAAGCGCATGAATTTAATAGTAAACCAGGAAGGGAGTGGTTCTACTTCCAACAGCTATAATATTCAGTACGTTCAGATTCCTGCGACTTTTAAACTTTTCACCAGCGAAGTGGCCCTGGATAAAAGGCTGTATTTCCAGGTGGGTCCGGTTTTCGAAATTGCCGTGAATCGCAAAGAAACCAATCCGCAAGTATCGATAATAGAGCAGTATCAACCCATCGATATCTCCCTGCTCTTCGCAACCGGTATGGAATTCCAGGTTGGCGCGCACACCGCCATTGGCCTGGGCATAAGCTATAGCAGGGGTCTGGTAAATATCGTTAAAACCCCGGGAGCGGGCTTGAAGGATCTGTCTGTTAAAAATGACTTATTTGCGCTCGAACTGATACTTAAATTTTGATCATACTTCAAAAATCGGCACCTTTTTGCCGTTAAAAGTCTTTTTATGATATTGAAAGAAAATCCAAACCTATGATTCAATTCAGAATTTTTTTGCTTGCTTTCGCACTATTACTGTCTGCAAGATCATTTGCTCAGGAACCAGCCCTTCACGACCTGAATCAGATAATTCCTGTAGATTCAAAAATCCGGATTGGCCAGTTTGATAATGGACTGAAGTATTATATCCGCGAAAACCAAAAGCCGGAAAAGCGCGCAGAACTCAGACTTGTGGTAAAAGCAGGATCAATTCTCGAGGAAGAAGATCAGCTCGGGCTCGCACATTTTCTGGAGCATATGGCGTTTAACGGCACGAAAAACTTTGCCAAAAACGATCTTGTAAGCTATTTGCAGAGCATTGGAGTAAAATTCGGCGCAGACCTGAACGCCTACACTTCTTTCGATGAGACAGTTTACATTTTGCCCATTCCCACAGATGATAAAAACATCCTGAATTCCAGTTTTCAAATACTTGAAGACTGGGCACACCAGCTTACACTTGATCCGGGTGAGATCGAGAATGAGCGTGGTGTGGTCATTGAAGAATGGAGAACAGGTCGCGGCGCAAATCAGCGCATCCGGGATAAAACACTTCCCGTTTTGCTGAAAAATTCGCGTTATGCTGACCGGCTGCCAATTGGCACCCTGGATAATCTGGAAAATTTTCAGCACGAATCCCTCGAAAGGTTTTATCTCGACTGGTACAGGCCCGACCAAATGGCCATAATAGCTGTTGGCGATTTTGATATTGATGAAATCGAAGCTAAGATCACCCATCACTTTTCTGAACTGAAAAACCCGGAAAACTCCAGGCCCAGGCCGGCGTATTTTATCCCTGATCACGATACCACACTTGTGGTTCAGGCCAGCGATCCTGAGGCTACATTTTCAACGGTCAGTTTGTATATAAAAAACGATAAGGCGCAGGAAGAGACATTTCGCGACTATTACAACAACCTGCTGCACGTTTTTTATTCAAGCTTGCTCAACCGACGTCTTGAGGAGGTGAGCCAGAAGCCCGGAGCCCCGTTTATTTATGCGGGAGTAAGTTATGGCAGGCTGGTCGGTAATAAAACCTCCTTTACGGCCATGGCGCAGGTTAGAGAAAATGGTCATATCGAAGGATTTGAAGCCCTACTGGATGAAATTGAAAGGGTGAAAAGATTCGGTTTTACCGATTCCGAACTGGAGCGCTTCAAGAAAGATTTTCTCAGTTACTACGAGCGCGCATACAACGAGCGCGACAAGTCGCCATCGAGATCGTATGCCGATGAGTACATCAGGAATTTCCTGGAGGATGAGCCTATACCGGGGATCGGAATTGAATATGCCTTTGATCAACAAAATATTCCAGGCATTGCCATTGAAGAAATCAACGCCCTGAGCGCCAAATACCTGCGAAATGATAATCGCGTGATTGTCGCTGTGGCGCCGGAAAAGGATGGCAGCAATCTTCCTGGCGAACAACAACTACTAGCCATGCTGCATCGCGCACCGGAGAAGCACGTTTCCCCATACATTGACAGCCTTACCGGAGTGGAACTTATCGATGACCTTCCCAAAGAGGGCAGCATTGTTTCAGAAAAATCTATTCCGGAAATTGGCGTGACAGAGTTGGTCTTATCCAATGGAGCGACGGTAATCCTGAAACCTACTGATTTCAAAAATGATGAAATCCTCATGACGGCATGGAGTCCGGGAGGCAGCTCACTTTACAGCGATGATGATTACCAATCAGCATCCAACGCAGATGCAATAGTGAACGAATGTGGTGTGGGGAATTTTTCGCCAACCGATTTACAAAAGATACTGGCGGGCAAAACAGCCAGCGTCCGTCCTTTTATCGCCACGTTGAGCGAAGGCCTGAACGGCAACTGTACCCCGAAGGATATGGAGACGATGTTTCAATTGCTCCATTTGTATTGCACCAGGCCCAACGAAAGCCGCGACTTGTTTGACAGCTATCTGGAAAAGAGCCGGGAATTATATAAAAATCTGCTGGCAAACCCGAACTACTACTTCTACAATGAAAGCGCCAAAATATTGTCCCAAAACCATCCTCGGGGTGGCAGATTTCCGACAGATGAAGACTGGGATAAAATTGATTTTGAAAGGTCATTTGAAATTTACAGGGAGCGCTTTGGCAACGCTGCGGATTTTACATTCCTGTTTGTGGGCAATTTTAGTGTGGATTCCATCAAGCCCATGCTGACCCGGTATGTTGCGAGCCTGCCATCCTCGCCTGATAAAGAAACATGGAAAGACCTCGGTATCAGACCACCTCAGGGGATAGTAAAAAAGGACATTTTCAAAGGGACTGATCCGAAAAGTTCAGTGAATATCCAGTTTCATGGTTCATTTAATTATGACCGGGCGACCAACCAGTTAATCAGATCTTTAACAGACGCCTTGAATATTTTACTTATTGAAAAAATCAGGGAAGAGCAAGGGGGCGTTTACAGCATCAGCGCCAGGTACTCAGCCAATAAGGAACCTTATGAAAATTATTCCCTGTCCATCACCTTTCCCTGTAAGCCCGAAAATGCAGATACGCTCTCCACCATCGCTTTTGATATGGTAAGGAGAATTCAAAATGAAGGATTGGATGAAGGTACACTTGAAAAAGCGCTTGAAACCCAGAAGCGAGAAATGGAAGTAAAAATAAAGCAAAACAGTTACTGGCTGAGCGGACTAAAAACATACTATTACTATGAATATGACGCCAGGGAGATCCCAACGTACCTGGACAGGATCAATGCAGTTACGAAAGCAGACATCCAGCAAACCGCCAGGAAGTATTTTGACTTCAACAACTATGTGTACCTGAGGCTGATGCCTGAAAAGTGAGTAATGATTCCTATTATCAAGGATCTGGATAAATTAAATCAATCCATCCTGTTCCAGTTGTATTACGTGATCTGCCATTGTAACAGGAATCGGTCTGTATTCTATGCCTAAATCGGTTTTGGACCTGGAGTTGTCAAATTTATAGTCGATGCCCAGGTTACGCCTGAGAAATTTCCAGGTGAAACCCTGAAATGGCCCTGCAAGGTACACGAGAAAATCAGGCAGGTTGCTTTTTGCAATTTTATATTTATTTTGAAATTCCTCCCTGAGCATATCAGTGATATCAAGTACACTTTTAACTTCAGCCGCAAGTATGTGCCTGCCACTCGCATTAGCTGCTATTCCGGCTTTGATGTGCGCCATGGCCACATCACGCACATCCACAAATGGAAAGAAAAGATTTGGCACTCCGGCGCCATACTTACCATTAACCATTGAGCGCATGAAATCTATGCTGGTCGAATCAATTCGGTTGCTGAGCGAAGGTCCCATTACGAACCCGGGATTGATTGTAGTAAGATCCCATCGACTTTGCTGTCCGGCAATTTTCCAGGCTTCTTTTTCAGCAAGGACTTTGGAATAGGAATATGGCTGATGGCTGGCTGAGCTTGTTGTATTCCAATTTTCTTCTGTGAAGATGCCATCTTTGGTTGTCCTGATTTCGCTGGCATCCCCATAAATTGCCACTACACTTGAGGTCAGCACCACTCTTTTTACAGATTCAGTATTATTTACAGTTTCCAGCACATTTCTGGTGCCTTCCAATGCGGGCTTTATAAGCTGGTTTTCCGGGTCTTTGATATGCTGAGCGATAAATGGCGAGGCAACGTGCATGACAAGCTCACAACCTTTCATCGCTTCTTTAAAGGAATCGGGCATAAGCAGATCAGCTTCAAAAAGCGTCAATGAGCCTTTGCCTTCCCGATCTATTTTTTGCAGATGGGCTATTTTAGATGGATCTGACATACTTCGAACGGTGCCATTTACCTGATAACCATCATCAACAAGATACTTCGCAACCCATGAAGCGATATAGCCACTGACACCTGTTATTAATACCGGTTTGTTTTTATCAATATATTCCATAATTGGAGCGAATTATTAGCACCTAAGATAGCAAAATGTCATTGCTGATGCTTTATTTTTTTGGATATAAAACTAATAAAGCCGGTACCTGAACAGGCCGGCTTTTGTAATAAACAAATTCTTTAAATTAAATTCCCAGCGCCTTCTTATTTCCAGCCACGTCAATGCCCGAATCGGCAAAGTCATCAAAGGCTTTTTCAGTCTTTCTGATCATGTGATCGGCGATAAATGGTGCGCCTTCTGCTGCGCCGTCCTCA
>CAYZWN010000054.1:0-22546 GCA_964482185.1 uncultured Roseivirgaceae bacterium | reverse complement strand
AACGATTATTGGGAATCAGGAATCGTAAAACCGCACCTTATTCTCGCAGACGTGATCCACATATTGCACCCTGAGTTATTGCAGGAGCATCAACCGGTTTATTTTCAACAACTTCGGTAGCATGGACAGCATAGAAAACCATATTGCCCAACATGATCCGATCCGCAGGAGAAACCCGATGCTATTGAGTTTCATGATCTTGCTTTTACTGCTATGCGTGCTTGTTTTCATTTTTGATCTGGGTATCGGATCGGTATATATTCCACCAATGGAAATTTTCAGAACGCTTGTTCAGGGCAACCACGAAAACGAGTTGTGGTACAAAATCATATTTATGATCAGGTTGCCAAAAGCCATCAGTGCGATCCTGGCAGGGGCAGCGCTGGCTGTAGCAGGATTGCAGATGCAGACACTCTTTCATAATCCGCTTGCAGGCCCATCTGTGCTCGGCATCACAGCAGGGGCAAGCCTTGGCGTAGCGGTGGTCATGCTTACGAGTGGTGGCGCTGCAAGCATTTATGCCATCCGGCAAATGGGTATCGGCGGTAGTTGGTTAATTGTCATTGCATCATGCCTGGGCGCAGCGCTGATTATGGGTTTGATTCTCATGCTGAGCCTGCGCATCCGGGACAATGTCTCGCTGCTAATCATAGGCATAATGGTCGGCAACATCGCCATTTCACTCGTGAGTATCTGGCAATACTTCAGCGAGCCTGAGCAAATCCAGGATTACCTGATGTGGACTTTCGGCAGCCTCGGCGGTGTGACAATCGGACAATTGCACATTTTTTCCATAGCGGTCGCATTTGGGCTTTTAATGACTTTTCTGAACTCAAAATCGCTCAATACCCTGCTTCTTGGCGAAAATTACGCCCGGAGCCTGGGCCTGAATGTATTCCGGACACGCACCGCGATCATACTCACCTCGAGCCTGCTCACCGGAGCAGTAACTGGATTTTGCGGCCCCATTGCATTCATCGGTATTGCCGTGCCGCATTTGTCAAGATTGATTTTTAATACCTCTGATCATAAAGCACTCATACCCGGCAGTCTGCTCATCGGCGCTTTGGTGATGCTCTGCTGCGATATCATTTCTCAGGTGCCGGGCAGCCAGATTTCATTGCCCATCAACGCGATAACCGCCTTGCTCGGATCGCCAGTTGTGGTTTGGGTCATCCTTCATAAGCGAAACTTCAAAGGAGCATTCTGATGGGAACACCTGCACTTGAAATATCGCAACTGATGATTGGCTATCCACAAAAAAGAAGTCGTGTCATCGAAGTGGCCGGCCCGATTGATATCCGTATGGATGCCGGGGAATTGCACTGTTTGCTTGGACCGAACGGGGTGGGGAAATCTACCCTTTTGCGCACCATTGCCGGTGTTCAGCCGTCTTTAGGTGGGGAAGTGTCCATTTTGAGCAATAACATAAATAGCCTGGACAAAAGGAAATTGGCACACATGCTCAGTATTGTGCTAACCGACAGAATTACGCATGGCAACCTTACCGCTTACGATCTGATCGCACTCGGACGCACGCCCCACACCGGGTGGTTTGGTAAATTGAGTAAATCGGATTTGGATATTATTGAAAGGGCCATTGAAAGCATCAGCATCAGGCATTTGCAAAATAAGAATATTCACGAGCTGAGCGATGGAGAACGGCAAAAGGTCATGATCGCCAGAGCTCTGGCACAAGACACCCCGGTTATTTTGCTTGATGAACCCACCGCCCACCTCGACCTTCCAAACCGGATCGAAATAGTTCGCCTGCTGAGAAAGCTTGCACGCGAAACCGGTAAGGCCATCGTCATGTCCACACACGAGCTCGACCTGGCCTTGCAGGCAGCTGACAAAATATGGCTCATGGAATTGGGGAATAAAATGCATGTCGGTGTTCCCGAAGACCTGGTATTACAGGATATTTTTGGTGAGGTTTTTTCGCGTGAAGGGGTATCCTTCGATAAACGACAGGGTGTTTTCAAAGTGGTGGAGCCGCACTGCGCGGATATCAATGTTCAGGGAGAAAAGACCGGCAAATTCTGGACAAGACGTGCACTCGAACGGATGGGTTACACCGTTTTTTCTGATAAGCAGGGCGTAGAGACAGTAACTGTAGGCTTTGATAATCATCATTGGAAGTGGCAATTTTCCCATGGAGATCAATCCATTTATATTGATTCCATCGCTGCTCTGGAAAAACATCTGAAAAGAGAGGAAGGCGCAGCATGAGGGTATGGATTCTGATATTGATTTTTTTCCTTACGGGAAATATGGTTTTTGGCCAGATCGAAACTGTTGAGTTGGATGAGATAGTGGTCGAGGCTTTGCCGTTTGAAAAGTACCTTGCAGGGAGTAAGATTCAAAAGTCCGACAGTATGCAATTGGCCCAACTCAGCCACCGGACACTTGCCGACTATCTGAAGCTGAACAGTACGGTTTATATAAAAGAACAGGGAAACGCCATGCTTGCCTCCATATCATTCAGGGGCACGGGCGCATCACATACAGGCGTATTCTGGCACGGAATCAACATCAATTCACTCACCCTTGGCAGTACCGATTTCAACAGCGTACCAATTTTTCTTTTCGATGAAGTGGCCATCCACTATGGCGGCGCCAGCGCTTTGCACGGCAGCGATGCAATCGGAGGAAGCGTGCATGTGCACACCAGGCCGGCATGGACAAAAGGCATGAAAGCGCAAATCAGGCAGGATGTCGGAAGTTTTGGTAATGTTTTCACCGGCATCAAAATGAACTTTGGGAATGGCCGTTGGGAGTCCAGGACGAAAGTATTCAACAGGCTGCTTTCAAATAATTTTACCTACAAGGTCACCGACCGGTTGGGCGTCGAATCTGGCATAGTTCAGGAAAATGCCGCAGTGCACAATAAGGCGCTCATGCAGGAATTTAATACGATCGTCGGGAAATCCGGGTATCTGTCACTGAAAGGGTGGTACGGTGAAAATTACCACCAGATTCAGCCAATGATGGTTTCTTACAAAGATCAGCCTCAGATTGGCGATGAATTAGAAGACAAAAACCTGAGGCTTCTGGCTGAGTACCAGAGGTATCAGAAGAAGGGCAGCCTGACAGCCGGCCTTGGCTATGTGTGGGATTACCAGGTTTTCAACCAGTCAGACCTGATCGAAACAAAGCGGGTGATTGCCAATCTCGATTATGAATGGGAGATTACCACCAGTACAACGCTAAAATCCGGCGGCAATGCGCAATACATCGCGCCAAGTGTCTGGTCATACCCCGAAGATCTGAACGAATGGCGCGGAGATGTATTTCTGTCGCTCAGGCAATTGTTGATGCCACATTGGGACTTAAGCCTTAATGTTCGCAGAACATTCGTGCCCTTTATTGATGCCCCGGTGGCCCCTTCGATTTCTACGAGCTATAAGGTGCCCCTGGCAAAATCAGAATTATTGTTCAGGATCCAGGCAGATCGCAGTTATCGCGTACCGACATTTAATGACCGGTATTGGGGTGATTTGGGGCGCAAAGACCTGAAGCCTGAACAGGGTTACAGCACTGAAGCAGGCTTTAACCTGATTCAAAGGCTGGATGGCGGCGGGCAATTCGAGTTTGACGTTGCCGGCTATTACATGCTGATTGATGATTGGATAGCATGGAAGCCGTCTGGCAATGTGTGGAGGCCGTATAACCTGAAGCAGGTGCAATCATCCGGGCTTGAAGTACAATCAAAATTCAGAAATCAATATAGCGCCATGACGCTTGAAGCCGGAGTCATGTATGCCTACAACCGGGCTACACTACTCAAGGGCATTACAGAAAGCGATCCGGCCGTAGGGTATCAGTTGCCCTACACGCCCATGCATCGGGCGGGCGTGTTTGGAAATTTAAGCTATAAAGGATATTCTTTTTCAATCAATAATCAATTCACCGGCCCTCGATTAGGAATCGATGTGATCAATGAAAAAGTGCATGCCTTTTTGCTGACTGACATCCAACTGGCAAAGCAGTTTAGCTTCGGGCGCCAATTATTTTCTTTGGAGGGCAGCATGCTCAATGCCTTCAATGTGGATTATCAGAATATAAACCGCTACGCCATGCCCGGTAGAAATTACCTCTTAAGCATTCAATTTTTTATTAACAACTAACCATAATTTATAATCAACATGAAAAAAATCAAACAACTTCACCTTCTGGTTCTATTAGCATTAGCGAGTTTCTTTTATGCATGTAATGACAATGAAAATCCGGCACCTGATCCTGATCCCATAATTTCAGGCGCGGTCATCATCAATGAAGGCAACTTTGGAGCAGGAAACGGCAGTATTTCTCTCTATGACGAAACAGAGAAGACCGTTACAAACAATGTTGTGAAGGGAGCCAATGATGGAGCAGAAATCGCTGCGACCATTCAATCGGCAATTGTGCATGATAATATCGGCTATATTATCTGCAATGGGCCTGATAAAATAGAGATTATCTCCGCAATTGATGGTAAATACTTGTCAAATCCTGTAACCGAAGATGTTTCACAGCCCAGATACATGACAGTGGCAGGAGGTAGTGGCTATATTACGTGTTGGGGTCCGTGGGCTGAGGACTGGACACTACAGGATTCTTATGTGGCGGTAATGGATTTGAGCAGCAGGTCAATTGTTGAAACGCTCGAATGCGGATCCGGGCCGGAAGGAATCCTGGCAGTTGGCAGCAAATTGTTTGTTGCGAATTCCTTTGATACGAGTATTACAGTCATTGATGTCCCGGCCGGTACAAATCAAACGATCGCAGTCGAGGCCTCGCCCAAACATTTTGTTTTTGATGGAGGTTCCACGGTTTGGGTATCCATGTCCACCGGGTTGCAATCTGTTGAGGTGACCACGCTTGCTTTGAGCGAACTATACCCGGCAACCAATGTAAGCGGTAAATTGGCGGCAGATCAAAGTGGAAAGAAAATATATTTGCTCACTGCAGAGCCATGGCCGGGTACGGGCTCAGAAGTGATGGTATTTGATATGGGAAATAAATCATTTTCTGCTGCGGCATTAGTATCAGGAGAGAACTTTTACGGCATTGGTTTTAACTCAAATACTCAAAAGCTCTATGTGTCCGATTCCAAAGGCTTCTCAGGAAATGGAGTTGTCAATGTTTACGACACAAATGGCAATTTGCAGGATGAACCGGTAGTTGGTGTGGGACCGAACGGCTTTTTATTCAATTAGACTGGATGGATAGAATGAAGCCGGAAATCAAGGTCTGCCCTGCCTGTGGGCGTACTTTTGAATGCTATAACCATAACATTTTTAATTGCTGGTGCATGCATGTGCAACTAACTCCGGAGATGCGCCAGGAGATTAGCGAGCAGTACGACGACTGCTTGTGCAGTACTTGCCTGAATGAATTTGCCGAAAAAGGGATAGCTGAAAACGCAAAGAAAGACGCTTAACCAGATACAATAAAAATCCGGGCTTTTACCGGACATCAACCAAATAGCAAATGAAGTATCGGAATTCCGATGCTTCATTTTTTTGGCCTGATATTTGTTTTGTTTGCAGGCAACAGTCGTTCCCACAAGTAATATTCTGTAATCAGTTGGTAAACTATTAAATCTTATAACTATGAAAACTGTTAGGAGTTTCCTTTTAATCGCAGTATTTGGCCTTTTAACTTTTAGCACAACCGACCTGATGGCGCAACGTGGTTTTTACTTTGGAGGCAGTTTGGGACCGTCATTTACAAACATGGTCATTTATGATCTTACCTGGGACGATGTGAAAATTGATGGCAATGAATTTGCCTATAAGGTTTACGCAGGGGTTAAGCTACCGGCTTTCTTCGCGTTGGAAGGCGGCTATCGAAATCTTGGGAGAATCAGTGATGACATTGCAGCATACAATAGTTCTGGTTGGGATCTCAATGCTAAAGCTAATTTGGAACTTGGCCCATTTCAGATATTTGGAAAGGCGGGGGCATTTTTCAATGATGTGGACGTTACCTTTAATAATCCATTGCAACCTGACATTAACAATCAGAATACAAAATTTATGGTTGGGTTTGGAGCTGGATTGAACATTGATAAATTTGGTATACGCGCTGAATGGGAGTCACTGGATATCACAAAAGATAATAAAGTATCGATGCTTACAGCAGGTATTACATATCGGCTATTTTAGCGAAATCTTAAGGTTTTTTATTTATCGGAAAGCCGCTCCAAAATCAAACCGGAGCGGTTTTTATTTTATAATCAATGTTATTTTTGTTATCCACGCACATAGCCATTGATGCCCGAATACGCAATATTCCTTCATCAAAAACGGATTCACCTTGATTCCGGAAAAATGTACTCATGACATTTGAAAACTGTATTTACCCTGCGTTTTCTCTATTTCTATTTTTAAATTATATCCCAACAATTTAATTTCACATCTTGTATCAATTATTAATCGCGTATAATGATGTGATTTAGGTTGTGCATCACATGAAAAGCGCATTCAAACGCCAAATGAAAAAAAGTACTGAACTCACCAATTATCGTCCTGCGTTGACCGCAAAAATCAGCGTCGCGATACTCTTTGTTGCCGCGCTGATAATCCCTGTTGCCATGCAAATGGATGTGAAGGCACCGGGGCAAAGGATTTCATCAGGAGCAGGCATAGAATACGCTCTGGAGTATTTTGGATTTTTCCTGGAAGAGATTAGCAAAGAAGCCGGTGTAGATTTCAGGCATCAGACACCGCAACTCGATCGGCAGCTTGATCACATTCTTCCAACAATAGCATCAACAGGGGCTTCTGTGTCAGTATGCGATTTTGATCGGGATGGATGGAATGACTTTTACCTGACCACCAGCAAGTACGGGGAGACGAATGCACTTTATAAAAATCTTGGCGATGGAACATTTAAGGATGTTGCAATCGAACTCGGTGTTGGCAATGTAAATATCGAGGGCACCGGTGTGTCGATGGGTGCCATCTGGGCAGATATCAATAATGATGGCTATGAAGATCTTTTCATATATAAATGGGGCAAACCCCTGCTTTTTCTAAATATAGAAGGCAAGCATTTTGAAAATATCACTCCAACTGCCGGTTTGCCTAATTGGATCAATTCAAACTCGGCCATTTGGTTCGATTACAACAATGATGGCTTTATTGATTTGCTGATCGGTGGATATTACAATGAAAAGGTAAATCTCTGGAACCTGGAAAATACTTTGATCATGCCGGAGAGCTTTGAGTACGCCAATAATGGAGGGAGAAATTATCTATTCGAAAACCAGGGCAACAATACCTTCCGTGATGTTACTTTTTCAAAAGGCTTGTTATCTACCAGGTGGACGCTAGCTATAGGTGCTGCAGATTTTAACGATGATGGATTTCAGGATATTTTTATCGCAAATGATTACAGTGTTGATGAGTTGTATATCAATGACGCGGGCAAGGGTTTCAATGAAATCGGAAAAGAATCGAGAATAGGCTATGCACCAAAAAGTGGAATGAATGTGTCAATAGCTGACATAAAAAACGATGGGAATTTCAGCATTTATGTTTCCAATATTACTGAAATGGGCATTTTGCTTCAGGGCAATAACCTCTGGCAACCATCCGGAAATAAGGAAAAACTCTCATTTAATAATGTTGCCGGCATGTTGGGCGTAGAACTTGGAGGCTGGAGTTACGGTGCGCAGTTTGGCGACCTGAATAATGATGGCTATCAGGATCTTTACCTGGCTAACGGATACATTTCGGCCACAAAAAACAATTCATATTGGTATGACTATTCCAAGGTTACCGGCGGGAACAAAGCGATTATTTCTGACGCATTGAACTGGCCGGCCATGAATGGAAGAAGCCAGAGCGGTTATCAACACAACAGAGTGTGGATGAATGGTGACAAAGGGATATTTGCTGACGTAACAGATTACGTATCAGAGCTGCCATCCTATGACAGTCGGGCAGTGGCACTGGCTGATCTTTGGAACAATGGTCGGCTTGACGTAATTGTGGCTAATCAGAACAAGGAAGTTTCACTGCTTCGAAATATCCAACCTGGAGACAATCATTGGATTGCCTTTGCGTTGGAAGGAACCGCTTCAAATAAAAGTGCAATTGGCACAAAAGTTACGCTGATTTGGGATGGTACGGAACAATCGCAGGTGGTATCGGGAGGCATGGGTTTTTGTTCACAAAATCAGCGCGCGCTGCATTTCGGAATTGGAAAATCTGCTTCAATAGAAGAAGTTATAGTTTTATGGCCTTCTGGTAAAAAAGAAATATTCAGTAATCTGGAAATAGACCGTTTGCACCAAATTGTTGAAAGTGAACAACCCGAATTGTAAGATATGTTTATCGGAATTGTGTTAAGAACGGAATTTAAGTATGGGTTTAAGCAATAAAATATGAGTTCAGTTGATACAGTAGCAGAAAAAAATATATCCACTTCCAGAAAGATTGGCGCTTTTTTTCAGCGGTATATGGGTCCGTTATTCATAACGACCATACTGGTAGCAGGACACTTATCGTTTGGAATCCTGGAAGGCTTCGAAAACATTGCCATAGCCATCGGCACCAGCATCGTGCTTGACTTGGTTGTGGGCAGACTCTACACAGGCATCTGGAAAAGTCCGGCAAGCGCGTACATATCCGGAATCAGTGTCAGCATACTCGTCCGCTCCACATTTATTTGGCCTTATATCATTACTGCGGCCATTTCCATTCTTTCCAAATATGTTATCAGATACAAAGGACGACACATATGGAACCCCTCAAACCTGGGAATTTCGTGGATGTTGTTTTTTGCTCCCATGTACGTGGCAGGACTCAGTGTGCAATGGGGTAACAACCTGCTGCCCATGCTCGTCATTTGGATGCTCGGGATGGTCATCGTATATCGGGCCAAAAGACTTCACGTCACACTCACTTATGTAATCAGCTTCATATTCTTTGCTTACATACGCAGTCTGATCACAGCAGATCCTTTTCTGGCTGAACTTGCCCCACTTACCGGTCCGATGTATCAGCTATTTATATTCTTTATGATTACCGACCCTCCCACAAATGTAAAGAGTAAGAAAGGCCAAATTTTGGTCGTGTTTATAGTAGCCTTTGTCGAGTTCATCCTTCGTCTCAATCAATTTGTATATGCGCCTTTTTATGCCCTGGCCATAGTGGGGCCTGTAGCAAAAGTAATTGACCTGTATTTTCTGGCAAGGAAAGAAAAATAGGGTGGTATCAGCAGTTGCGAATCACTTATTTGGGCGTGTTGATTGGCATCATCAACGCCCCTCCTTTGCATACAGGTTTCTCCTGATAAAATTTCTACAATTTTGAGGTTACTTTTTCTTGTTATATGTATTAATCTAAGAATTAATATAATTTTTTACATTGCTCAGGATAATATTATTCGCACTTTTACTGTTGGTCTTTGCTGATGCATCATCTACAGAATCCGCACGGGAATATTTTAAATTCGCTAAGTACAGCTATGATGAAAAAGAATACGCAAAAGCTCTTGAGTACATCACCAGGTCGGTAGAATTGGAACCGGATTATGCGAATGGACTCATGCTCAGGGCTGAAATCAATTATTATCTCAATAATTATTACGCAATGGTTCCCGACCTTTCAAAGGTCTTAAAGCAGGAAAACCTGGCCATTTCCATAAAGTCGGACGCTCACACATTGTTGGGAATGAGCTATTTTTTTTCCGGAAGTGCGGATAAGGCCTTAAAAGCCTTGAACGAGTCAATCAGAATTTACGAATCGAATGCAAGGGCGCAATATTTCATAGGTCGTTTACATTATGATGCAGGAAGATTATTTCAGGCTCTTGATTGTTTTGACCTTGCGATTAAGTACGATGGCAATCATTTCGAATACTTGTATTTCCGGGCAAAGCTAAAAATGGAGTACTTCAAACCGCTTCCCGAAACTGAACTTTTTAATCAAATCATGTCAGATATTGACAAATCAATTCACCTGAATCCGGATGATCATCGGGCATACAAATTGAAGTGCGATTTGCTCAAGCTCAATTCAGACGCAGCGCGTGATACCTACATTGACGCCCTAACCAAATCTATTGAGTTGTTTCCCGGACAGGCTGAATTTTATAACCAAAGAGGCATAGCGAAAATGATGGAATATGATTTTTCAGGCGCTTTGAATGATTTTAACCAGGCCATCGCCAATGCAGGGCCTAATGAGCAGAGTCTGAGAAACAGAGCACTTTGCTATCATAATTTAAATATCCTGCACTTTGCGCTTAGAGACTATTCTACTTCTATTGATCTCATGATCGCCAAATATCAAAAGCATCCTGATATTGCCAGTAAAAAGCTGTTGGCTGATACTTTCCTGATGCGGGGTCAAACATATGAGCGGATGTCAAACCCTGATGATGCCTGTGCTGATTTTTATAATGCTGCCAAATTGGGATCAAAAACAGCATTTAACTATTACCGCCGCACTTGTAACGTTTACAATTAATCATTTTCAATCCACAGAATACTAAAATACTCAGGTTTCGCAGATAAATAAAGGCAAATTAACTGCCTATAATTCAATTGATTATAACCTGGTGTGCTTTGTGTTTACCCTTGCGTCCCTTGCGGTAAAAAAAGCAAAAAGGCAAAGAAGACGCTATGATCATAAATCGATCAATTTCTAAATCGAGATTTTATATTACTTAAAATCAATGCATTATGTGTTATGAGCTTTTAAAATTATCTGAATATCAATATTTTATAAAAGTTGCGAAACTTGAGTAAAATAAAAGCCTAAGTGTGGATATTCCCCATTTCTGATTAACTTCAATCCGCCTTTTACGTCATAAAAATTTACCGAAATGATTGTAACCTTAGTCCATGTCTGGGTGAAACCCGGAGATATTGATAAATTTATTCATGCCACGATTGAGAATCACGAAAAATCTGTTGAAGAACAAGGAAATCTTCGTTTTGATTTGCTTCAGGATGCAACGGATGCCGGGAAGTTCGTGATTTATGAGGCCTACGAATCGGATGAAGCAGCTGCGGCCCACAAGGATACCGATCATTACAAAAAATGGAGAGATGCCGTTATTGACTGGATGGCTCAACCAAGAAGGGGCGAGAAACATATTATCTTAGCACCAACAGATAAGTCTTTATGGTGAATAGGTATAAAATAACCGCAACGCCGCACATTGAGTTCGGATCAGGAAGCATCAGTATGTTGCCAAAGTTGATTGAAAAATTTGGCAATTCGGTGCTCTTGATTACAGGAAAGCAATCATTTATAGGATCCGAACACTGGGAAAAACTTATATCACAAATCGAAGCTTCGAAAATCTATTGGCAGCATTTTTTGATTGATAGGGAACCTACTCCTGAAATGATTGACACAGCAGTTGACAGATTCCGGGTTTGGGCACCCGATGCCATTGTCGCGATAGGAGGAGGGAGCGTACTGGATGCAGGTAAGGCAATTTCAGCAATGCTATGTCATGAAGGCTCGGTGAAAGACTATCTTGAGGGTGTGGGCTCAAAGCAACCATCAGGGAAGAAAATGCCTTTTATCGCCATACCAACTACGGCGGGCACCGGGTCTGAAGCTACAAAGAATGCCGTGATCAGCGAGACAGGAGCGGATGGATATAAAAGATCATTGCGTCATGATAATTTCGTTCCCAACATCGCACTCATTGATCCGGCGCTGACAGTAAGTTGCCCGAAACATGTTACAGCCCAGAGCGGCATGGATGCCTTTACACAGTTATTGGAATCCTACCTGTCCACAAGTGCAAATCCCTATACAGATGCCCTTGCGGTTGATGGCATCAGAAACATCCGCGATGGACTGGAAGCGGCCATTGAGGACGGAGAAAATCCGGAAGCAAGAGAAAAACTGGTCTATGCATCGTTATTGTCAGGGATCACACTTGCCAATGCCGGGCTTGGCACTGTACATGGCTTTGCTTCTTCTATTGGTGGATATTTAGAAATTCCTCACGGTCTGATCTGCGCGAGAATGATGGGGCCTGTAAATCAGATAGCAGTTGCCAAATTGCAAAAAACCAGGAATTACGAAGTTCTGTATAAATATGCGCGAATAGGCAAACTTTTCAGCCAAAACAAGCAGCGTCCTGACGAGGAATATATTGCTGTTTTGATCGACTTAATTGAAGCATGGACTGATAAATTTAAGATAAGGCGATTCTCAGAGTTCGGTTTAGTACGCGAAGACTTTGATGGTATCGTCGCCGCTACAAGCAATAAAAATAATCCAGTTGTGCTTGACCGGGACGATCTTTTAGAAGCCTTGTCAAAAGCATTGTAATTGTTTGAGGATTCAGCTTTTTTCTGCAATTAAGGCCTTTAATTGAAGGCATATTAAGCCATCATCATATTATCCCCGTTTGATAATTTTTATTCACCTAAATCTTTATCTTCGCCAAAATTGAATTTTTAGCCTTCAAAACCATTCTCGATGGAATCATATTTTAAACAACTTATCCGAAATGTCCCTGATTTTCCCAAAAAGGGTATTATGTTCAAAGATATTACCACTTTACTCAAAGATGCTGAGGGGCTTAAAAAATGTGCCGATTTGCTGGCCGGATTTTCTAAAGATATGCAAATCGATAAAGTTGTAGGCATCGACTCGCGTGGCTTTATATTCGGCGGTGCACTGGCTTATATGCTCGATGCCGGATTTGTTTTGGTAAGGAAACCCGGTAAATTACCCGCCGAAACACTTAAGCAATCCTACACGCTGGAATACGGGGAGGATATGCTTGAAATCCATAAAGATGCCATTAAGCCAGGCGAAAGGGTATTGATTCATGATGACCTGCTCGCCACAGGTGGCACAGCGCGTGCTGCCTGCGATCTGATTGAACAGGCCGGCGGCACTGTCGTTCAACTCTCATTTATCATTGAGTTGACCTTTTTACAGGGTAGAAGGCACTTTGGGGATTATATAATTAACACGATTGTTTCTTTTGATGGGGAATAACTGATTTTTATTAAATCTTGAATATGACGCTAAAACTAAGAATTCAGCTGTCATCCATGATGTGGCTGCAATATTTTGTTTGGGGATGCTGGTATGTCACAATGGGTACATATCTGATGCAAACATTAAAGTTTGATGGAATCCAGGTAGGGCATGCCTATGGCACATTCGCCATTGCGGCCATGATTTCACCTTTTTTCGTGGGCATGATTGCAGATAAGTATTTCTCTACCGAGCGATTGCTGGGTTTTTTACATATTGTTGGTGCCGTTTTGCTCTACTGGATATCGGAAGTTGATAGTTTCAGCAATTTTTACCTTCTGTTACTGGGATACACACTTTGTTATACTCCTACCATTGCCCTTTCAAATTCAATAACATTTAGCCAGATGTCTGATCCTGGGAAAAATTTCCCTGGCATCAGAGTGCTGGGTACAATTGGCTGGATTGCTGCCGGTTTGACCATTGGCTATCTGGGGATCGAAGATAAAGCACTGCAGTTCAAAATTGCTGCGGCGTGTTCCGTGGCACTTGGACTTTATTGTTTTACGCTGCCTCACGTACCACCTAAAACCAATGTTGAAAAAAGGACATTCACCCAAATTCTTGGTCTTGATGCTTTTTCACTGATGAAGGAAAAGGATTTTGCAATCATGATCGTATCATCGGTTTTAATATGCATACCGTTAATGTTTTATTATTCATTTACCAACCCGTTTTTTAATGAAGTCGGTATGACAAATGCAGCAGGCAAAATGACCATGGGCCAGATGTCTGAAATCGTCTTCATGCTGGTGATGCCATTCTTTTTCAAGCGGCTTGGTGTGAAAAAAATGATCCTGATCGGAATGGCAGCCTGGGTGGCGAGGTATTTACTCTTTGCATATGGAAATAATGATGCCCTGGTCTGGATGTTTTATATTGGCATTTTACTACACGGTATTTGTTACGACTTTTTCTTTGTAACGGGGCAGATCTTTGTTGACAAGCGGGCTCCTAAACACCTGCAAAATTCAGCCCAGGGTCTTATTACATTCGCTACTTATGGTGTGGGTTTTTACCTGGGAACACTTGCTTCAGGGAAGATTGTTGATATGTATCTCATTGCCGAAAATCAGCACAACTGGGAGATAATCTGGCTGGTACCAGCTGCATTTTCGGTGTTGGTAATTATCTTTTTTTCACTCTTTTTTAAGGATAAACTCCAGGCACAAAAAAACCTGTCCTAAATAAGGACAGGTTTTAAGACATTAATTTAGTTATCTCTTATTTTATCGCAGCAAGTGCTTTTTCATAATCAGGCTCCTGTCCGATAGTTGGCACCTGCTCCGTATATACTACAGTTCCAGAGGGATCTATTACAACGATGCATCTGGACAGCAGCCCTTCAAATTTACCATTCAGCATTTTTACATGGTAATTGTCAGAAAAGCTATTGCTCTTATATTCGCTGGTAGGAATTACGTTTTCTATTCCCTCTGCCTCGCAAAAGTTTTTATGTGCAAAAGGGAGATCTCTTGAAACACTAATTACGACTGTATTGTCTCTGCCTGCTGCAAGCGCATTGAACTTCCTTACTGAAGCAGAGCACACACTTGTGGCGATACTCGGGAAAATATTCAACACAATATTTTTACCGAGAAAATCACTCAAAGAGGTATCTGTCAGGTCGGTTTTAGTAACTGTAAAATCAGGAGCTTTTGATCCTACTTTTGGCAGATCGCCTGCGGTAGTTACAGGATCATTTCCAAGTGTAATTTGAGCCATAGTATTTTGTTTGTTAGTTTTTAGAATGTTAAAAATAAAAGAACTGTGTCAACTATGATTTGTTTACAATTCTTTGTGAATAATTTCATTATTGTTCTTGTCTTTCAGGATGAGTTTGGTAACACCGTTAGGTAGCAACTCTTTTTTGATGAGGAAATAATTTTCGTCATAGTCCTTAAGGGCATTTATTTTTGGTACATCAGCCTTCCCCCGCCATATGTCTAATTGCACCGGTTCCCATTTTTTTGATTTCGCGGAAGCGTAACAAGCGTCAATTATGGCATTTACCACATATCCGTCATAAAAGTCTTCCATTGGTTTTCTGTTATGATCAATGCTTTCGAACATGTCATGAAACATATTATCATAACCCAGTGCCCCGACTTCATCACCGACAGGGAAGAGCCAGCCTTTATCTGTCTCGGCCTTTTCTGCCACATAACCCCCTTCACCGGTAGCAGTAAACATTTCAAATCCGGTGCGCAGAAAATGATCCATCCTGATAGTTCCTTCCACACCGCTTACTTCATCCCGCAGATCCATACCACCTCTGAAGTTCCAGCTTACTTCAAACTGACCGATGGCGCCATTATCGTATTTCACCAGCCCAATTCCATGGTCTTCGGCCTCGATGGGCTTGACCTGCGTATCGGCCCAGCACATGACCTCAACCGGTTTGACATCCTTGCCGATAAAGTTTCTTGCTATCTCAATGCAATGACAACCCATGTCAACGATGGCCCCCCCTCCGGATAATTCTTTCGTCCAGAACCAGTCGCTGTGCGGTCCGGGGTGTGTTTCGCGGGAGCGGACCCATAAAATGTCTCCCAGGGCGCCATTTCTAACTGAATTCAGTGCTTTCAATGTTTTATGGGTATAAACCAGGTCTTCCAGGTATCCATGGAAAACGCCTGCCTTTTCAACTGCTTCCAGCATCGTCTTCGCCTCCAGAGCTGTTCGGCCAAGTGGCTTTGTACACAAAACAGCCTTTCCGGCTTTAGCTGCAGCCAATACTGCATCAAGATGCAGATGATTTGGGAGGCCAATGATTACAGTATTCACATCAGGGTGATTCACTGCCTCTTCAAGGCTTTCTGTCCGGTGTTTTATACCCCACTTATCTGCAAACTTATTTGCTCCGGACTTAGATCTTGAATAGGCAAGTACTACACGATCGGCACTCCTTAGCCCATGTAGCGTACTGGTGTAAAAGTCACTGATAAAGCCCGTGCCGAGCATCGCGATATTTCTGCTTTTCATAATTTTAGAGTTGAATGCTTTTTATATTTTGGGTCAGGAACTATGTAATTTGAATTTATTTGAAATAATCTTCTCCTCAAATAAAATGCTTCAAATTGTGAACAGATAATTATTTTAACTCACTATTAAGTGTGTAATTTGATTGTTTCGACATCAATGCATTTGAAATTTCGTTTTATAAAGAAAATTTTATGCGAACGATGAAAAAAACCATTTTTTAAAACCAACTAATTGAAAAATATTTTAACTTAAAATCCAACAGGAGAAACTAAACTCCAATGTTGCATGAATGAATTTCTAGAATTTTTAACCCTTAAAATGTTTTTATAATGCCTAAAATAGGAACGTTAGATTTTACCGGGATCTCAGGACACAAATACACTTTCAATGTATATCCGCTCAACCGGGAGCACAAGGAAAAGGAAGCGGTATATGTAGTGACGCACCGAACGATCAAAGCCGATGCAACTGTTGAGCATATTTTACTTTTTGTCGGTGAAACCGATAATGTAAAGCTAAAATTTCAGAGCCATCCGGAAAGAGCGTGCTTTGAAAAGGAAGTAGCCAATTGTGTTTGTGTGTATTGGGAAGATCACGCCGATACCCGCAAAATTATTAGTGAAGACTTAATTAATTTCTATCATCCGCCGTGCAATGACTTTTGACGGAACAGTATTTTCTTTTGGAGGCCCGGGTTGTTCGATTCGGGCCTTTTCATTGTATTCAAAGTATAACGGCCTGGGTGTGAAAGATATGATGAAAACACAAAGCGCGATCCAGCCGAGTATTTTGCGCTTTAAATCCAGTGGCTTGTCTTCTATCGCTTTTGGATGATCCACCCCCAGGAAGCGACCGAGCAAAAAAGCAAAAATCATGTAAATACCATAATCCGCCGCCTCGGTGAGGTATTGCGCACAAATAATTTGTATGATCAATACCCAGACAATAATCAATAGTCTTTTTTTAAGGTCTTTTTCAAAATTGTAAAATGCCAGTACAAGAAAGAACAGATAAAAAATAAGGCTGAAAAAGAAATCAAAATCCAGAAGCCCCTGTGGCACCCAGCCGATGCCGGAAATGGTAATCATAACCAGGAAAAGCGACCTTGAAATAATCCGGCTATTTTTATAGCCGAATAGCCCGTATATCACATGTCCGCCGTCCAACTGCCCGATAGGTATCAGATTGAGCGCGGTAAAGAAAAGCGCTAAAAAGCCGGCAAAAATCCATGGATAATGATAAAGCTCATACTTGTTTGGAACCCGTTCCGGATCGGCTACAAAATTCTTATAAAACAAAAACAAAAGATTGTCTCCAATCGCGAGATTCACCGGTAATTGCTCATAATAGGCATCGTAGTTTGAGCCATATTCCCTGTATTCAGGATGAATTTCATAAATATAGTCCGCCTCAGGTAGATGCGTGAATCCGTAAGTCAGTATGATCAGCGCCATGGCAAATCCGGCGAGCGGTCCGGCAATGCCAACGTCAAAATATTCTTTCCTCGATTGTATGAGTTGCTTGATTCTGATAAAAGCGCCCATTGTTCCGATGGTAAATGGAATGGACAAAAACCCAAGCCACATCGGAATGTAGTAAGGCAGGCTTACCTTAATTTTGTAATGCCGGGCAGTGAAATAATGTCCGAATTCATGAACTGTCAGAATCCCGAGAAATGGCAGCGAAAAATAGAGTCCTGATATCACCTCGGAAAAGGATAGTAATTCATCTCCAAAAAACAGGTATTTGCCGTACATCCATTCTGCACCGGCAAAAGTTGTTGTAACGATCGTGATCAGGAAAAGTGAAAGCTGGATTACGCGGGTTTTATTTTTGCTTTTATCCTCTTCCATTTGGCAGCTGCGACTTTCCTAACGCATTTCTTTCAACATAAACAGTTTGTATGCCGAGGCGTTTGGCGGTTTCCAGATTTTCAGGCAGATCGTCATAAAGCACGGTCTTTTCAGCATCAAATCCCATTTTGTCCAATACGTGTTCAAATGCCCCGGCATCCGGCTTGCGCTGACCAATTTCAAACGAATAGAAAACCTCTTTGAATAATTGACCAGGGCGTTCATATGGTGTGGACTGACTGAAAACATCCTCAAAATGCCTGATATGAATGTGATTGGTATTGCTTAGAACCACACAATTGAAATCTTTGGTCAGCTCACTGATCCAGTCAATACGTTCCTGTGGAATTTGCTGCAGCATTGCATTCCATGCATCATCCAGCACATGGTCTTCAACATGAAAACCAGCCAGTTGGCGCAAATGATTTCTGAATGTAACATCATCAATATGACCAAGCTCGTATGCTTTGAAAAATGGATAGTCTTCTTTATCATTGAATATTTCGGTCTTTACTTCCCGCTGAAAGATCTTGCTGAATTTTCTGAAGGTTGCATCGATGTCCAGGTTGATGATGACACCGCCAAGATCGAAGATGATATTTTCTATTTGCAAGGGATTCAATAGTGAAATGAAAGTTTGAAAATTAGGTGGCAAATATCTAATATTGCACTCCCAAATTCAAGGGGCATCGGTTTTAATATTTAAAATGGATGCACTTTGATGGGCCCATAGCTCAGTTGGTTAGAGCATCTGACTCATAATCAGGGGGTCCCAGGTTCGAGCCCTGGTGGGCCCACATTGATAATCAGGCAGTTAACTTATATTTAAAGTTAGTTGCCTTTTTTATTTGCATACATTTTTTGGGATAACATATTTTATTTTATCCGTTTCTACTCTATCCGGATTCTTTTCAATCCAGGGTTTTTACTTTTATGAAGTGCACCGTTTTTAAGCAATACCAAAATTGGTCTGATGACAGTGATAGAGTAAATTCATTTTTATGTGGCACGCAAACCGATCGATGATCCAATCAATTCCGGCCTAATTTCACTGACAATAACCCCTGAATTGCCGAACCTTTTTCGCATCTGGCCAAACCTTACTTTTTTATCTGCCTAAGGATTGAGTTTTTGCCTGAATCAGGAAAACCCTTAGAAAACCAGATAGAAAACCTTACTCAAAAAAGCCACCCTAGGGAGAAAACCTTAGACAAACCCTACCCCTAAGGTGGCAAAATCAGGTGAAAACCTTAGAAAAATCAGGTGAAAACCCTATTGCGCTGAGTGCCTTTTTGCCCCACCTTGCCGCCATGGATTGGATCACCTTCTTCAAATGGAACAGCATCGTATAGGCCACCTGGTACGGGGCTAACTTCCTGGTCGATCTCGCCCCGCAGGCATCCTTTACGGAATACCACCTGCAGCACTTCGGAGCAGAACCACCCCAAACCATCAGGAATAATGATAGATCAAAACCTGTTTGGGGGATTAGGTTAAATTTCTGACTTAATTTTCGATGTAGCGTAATAAATCAGTAAAACCAACACCACCAACAAACAGGCCCACGCGACCCAATCGCCCGTTAAAGCATACAGAGTGCAAACTCCTTTTGTTGATAAATGGCTCACAAGCACGTGTTCGCCAGAATCCCTGAACTCGTTTCGGCCTTTAATAATTCCATGGTAATCTGAGGCAATTGAGACAGCGCCACTGACAGGTCTTAACAAAGAAAAACCGTTTTCTACAGCCCTGATCTTAGCCATATAAGCATGATAGGGAGATATCTCCCTCCAATCGCCGGAGGGCAGCAAAACAATATCAGCTTCTTTCCGGCCGGCCTGCCGCATAAGATAGGGGAAATCAGCATCATAGCAAATCGATATGGCAATGCGTCCATACTCTGTATCGATTACCGGGATCATGCCATCACCCTGTATGCTCGGTTCTACCACAGGTACCGGCTTGTTCTTAAAAAACACATTCAAAATCTCCCCATGAGGACCAATGAACAGCGCTTTGTTTTCAAGATATTTGGAGCCCATGGTAACCTCACCCGGAATAATGGATGCCAGTGAAAGTAAAAAGTAAATCTGTTTTTGTTCTGAAAGTTTTTGGGCCTTATCGATGAGATTATGCTCGGTTGCTTTGGTGCAGAAAAGTAGTCCTTCCGAGAGCGCCACGATCTTTGCCCCGGCATCAGCTTCCTTTCTGACAATATTGAGAATGCTATCCTGAAAAACTTCCATTTGTAAGTGGGTGGCTCTAAAAATGGAATCCGATGGATTTTCAATAAACTTTATAAGGCCTTTGTTGAGTTCCTGTAGTTCAGGCGATGAATGGGTAAGCCTCTGCAATTCAACATCTAACCTCTGACCAAAAACAGCCTCATACGTTGATTGCAGCAATTCAAGATTTTGTCCGGTAATGCCGGCCACCCTTACAGTAGTATTTTCCTGCTGCCACAGAGGATTTATCCTTATGGTTCCCGCGAAATATATGATTCCAATAAGGACAAGCCAAAGAATAAACGGTCTCTGAACAGCCTTTATACTCATTTTATTGGAATGCCATACTCCCAGGATAGAAGAAGCCCAGGTTATCATGAAGGTGATTCCCCAAAGTCCCGTCACGGAAGTCAGTTGCATTAAGGGGGAATTATTTACCTGTGTATAGGCTAAGGAACCCCACGTGCCTCCACCATCAAAGCCGTTGAGGTATTCAAAAGCCACATAAAGACAGGGGAAGATCAGGGTGAGGTACCAACCGTTGATGTGCTTGTAAACCAGCCTGTAAAGAAAGAATGGAATCAATTGCTTAAGCGAACTTATCAGAGCGATAATTATAAAAATCACCGCAGGAAAAGGCATTACACGGTAACCGGCAATTAGTGATGATACATAAAGTACTGAAAAACCCCACAAAAGACTTTTCCAGAGTTTGAATTCCCGCATCAACAGAATCAGCAAGGCAGGTGCAACCCAGGCAGCCGGAGGGAACATCCATTTAACTGACAATAAAGAAAAGCAAATAGTGGATAGTGCCCAGAGATAAATCTTTTTATTGTTCTTTATAGTTTCCATATCATTCCTTTTTTCGAACAAATGAAAACCAGATTTACCTTTTACACGACCGGATGCCGGAATTCGAACGCTTTTTTTATACGCTGCGGAGTTTCAATAAGGCACGTTTCCTGAAATCAGAAGGCGTCATCCCTGTCTTTTCTTTAAAAACCACATTAAAGGATGATTTGGAATTAAACCCAACTTTATACAGAACTTCCAATACTGTAAGTTTAGGATCAGTAGAGGTGGAAAAAATATTCATCGCTTCATTGACTCTGTAGGTATTGATGAAGTCATAGAAGTTTTGTCCGACTAATTCATTAATGACCTGGGAGATTTTCTTTGGTGTTTCGCCCATTTTAGCGGAGAGTTGTACCAAGTCAATTTCGGGTTCTAGATATAACTTCTCATTTTCCATGGCATATAACAAGCGGGTTCTGATAAGCTCTTTATCTTCCATAGTCAACAGGGAATGGCTGTATCTGACAGTATCTTGCCTATCCAACCCAATAAAAATTTCCGGCTGTTGCAGACCTTTGAAAACCACCATATTTACAAATAGAAAGAACAGTCCTATGACAATGGCAAACGTGGGCTGAAACCAAATATCCAATCCTGCATAAGGGACCATAACATTGATGAGGGAAAACAGTAAAATACCCAGCATGGAATAAATAATGAAACGCAGCCACTTCAAACTGATTTTTTCGGTGTATGAGAAAAGCTGTTTGATTCTGTATTGATATATACTGACTTCCTTTAATGCCATAATAAAATAGACGAAAACATGGCCGTAAATAAAAATAATAGAGATATAGAAACCCGCAGGGAGTTGGCGCTGTTGAATGGCCTGTTGAATAAATACCTTTTCTTCCAAACTTTGAGCGTGATAATATATTTGAAATATGGCGGTAGCCAGTATAAAAGGTAAAAGGTGGTAGATTTGTGAAACCTTGAAAACAAAGTCCTTGTAAACTACAGACCGGGTGTAAAAATACAATAAAGGGCCAAGCAAAAATACCAGTCCATCCCCCACATGCGCAAGTGAAGGATATCTTGCATAGAAACCTGTAAACGCAATTAAACCATCAATGAGGTTGATTCCCAAAAGCAAAAAAAACAGGGCCAGCAACCTGTTGCTCAATGTATTTCCCTTTCGGTTGGTCAAGAGAAACAGGGAAAGCAGAAGGATTTGTAAGATGATGATAGGTAAAAAACTATATAAGATGAGGTCAACCATAATTGAGCGGCCAGAGACAGGCTATTTCCAAAAATAGATAATTTATAAATTTTTTTTCAAGGATATGGTTTTTCTTGCAATGTCAAATAAAGTTACAGATCACATTGTAAGCCGGCACCGGCAACAAGCCGGATTTAAGCGCCTACCATTGCAAAATAGAGATCGATCCTGCCGTGGTAATTCAGGAAGAAAAATTCTGCCACGATCTGCCAAAGTATTACGACTTTGGCAGCAAAGAAGAAAAGGAACAAACTCTCCGCAACAATCTTTTCAGAATAAACCAGGAGGTGGCTGAGATGGTGGCGTTGTTTTCGTGATAGACAATAGCCCCTCACGTCATGCCGGAAAAAAATATCACAATTTTCTCAGTGATATTTTTTATCCGGTATC
>CAYZWN010000053.1:21531-23084 GCA_964482185.1 uncultured Roseivirgaceae bacterium | reverse complement strand
TAAAGAATTATTCAAGCAATCAACAATAGATTGAAGATTTACCCTAACCTTGGTTTGTGTCCTCACGAACCTTAACACTCAAAACTCATCCCGCAAATCTTTAACAAACGAAAATTCCTTTTACCCAAGTTCATAAAACCTGGCTGTTGAGTATTAATAATCCAATTTCGTTTAGTTTATAATCAAGACCTCCAGGGTTTAGCTATTTATATGATGAAAAGAATTACGAATCTCAAAACCTTGGAGGTTTCTAAACATCAAATCGCTTAACTAAACGACATTGATTTATAATCCTGAATGCAAACACTTCAATCTTCCCTGGATTGCTTAAATATTCCAATGAACCAATGATGACATCTTTGTATCTATCTTCTAAAAGCAATTTTTTCCATTCGCGAATGGTGCTGTCCAAAAGTATATCTCACCTTTTTCGATAAACAATTGCAGTTGTTATCATATTTGGTTTTATCCATGATTCATCATGTTAACATTCCTGGTTCGTGCGGACACGAACCAGGGCAGAGGATTCATCATGTTAACATTCCTGGTTCGTGCGGACACGAACCAGGGCGGAGAATTGCCGTAACGATTATTTTTCCGGGATCTTTAAAACTCGACAATGAGTTTTGCAATTTCATTCCCAAAATACCAGGCGTCATTGTTCTGGTAAAGGAGCATAATTTAAACTGCCTCATTTCTTTTGATCATTTTTTTTTACTTTGTATCGTCAAAACAAAACCTACATACATTTTTCAAAAGCTTTGGTGCAAATGAAATTTCTGGATAAATATTTCAATAAAAAGGTGGAAGTAGTGCCCATAAGAACAAACAGCGAATTCTGGGCATGGTTTAAAGCAAAAGAAAAAGACTTTTATCAGGTATTAAAGGAAAAAGGAGATGTTGAGAATGAATTTTTTAATCAGCTTTCTCCAAAATTAAATCAACTGAAAGGCGGTTATTTCTTCCTGGCAGGCATGTTGAATGACTATATGGCTGAGCTGGTGATTTCCGCGGACGGCGTCATAGAAAATATAGCCTTTGTTGAGGATTTGGTGAACGAGGCTCCCCATATTGCCGGGTGGAAATTTACTGCATTAAAGCCGGCGCTCGACATCAGGGATATTATCGTAACGATTGGAGATTTTGAATTTAGTAAGGATAACCTGGGATTTTATGCCAATGGGAATCCGGGATACCCGGATGAGATTGATATAAGCGTAGTTTATAAGGATTATAAAGAAGAGGCCAAAGATATTATAACTCAGGGTGTTTTTGTTTTCTTAGATAATTATCTCGGAGAATTGCGTACTGTTGCGGTGATCGATTCGATTGAAATAATCGGATACAAAAAAAGCGATACGGAACTGATCCCGATCGAGAAGTTGAATGATTATCTGAAATGGAGAGAAAGAGAATTTCGCGAAAAATATAGAGGGGTGAGACACAATACGGAAAATGACCACTACGCTTCTTTAACCGCTGAGTTGAAGAATGGTGATCCGCTCATTGCAATCATAAATACTGATTTACTCGAGTGGGATGGCACGGCCTCT
>CAYZWN010000053.1:0-21521 GCA_964482185.1 uncultured Roseivirgaceae bacterium | reverse complement strand
TGATTACCATCAAATACAAAGGAGATGAAACTGGCATGCCTGACGATGACACTTACCAGATTCTCAATGCAATTGAAGATGAAATTATGAAAGAATTGAAGGATTTTGATGGATACCTGAATATAGGCAGAAAAACGGCAAACAATGAGCGGGAAGTATATTTTGCTTGCAGTGACTTCAGAAAACCATCGAAATTACTGTATAGAATTCAGCAGGATTACAAAGGCATCCGGGATATCAATTTTGAAATCTATAAGGATAAATACTGGCGAACCTTCAACATGTTTAAACAAGGTATCTGATCGAAACTGCTGCTAAATCATTGACTTTGACAATCAATAATTTTAATCCGGAAAAATGAGTTTATAATTTTTAAAAAATATTCTGACAACTTAAGTGATATGAAAAAACTACTCACAATCACCTTGATGGCATTAGTCCTCGCGGCAAATGCGCAAACAAAATCGATTCAAAAATCAGCGCCGCTCACTTCCGGAGCTCCGGAAAGCGTTGGGATGTCGGCAGAACGGCTGAGCAGGATAGACGCCATGTGCCGGGAGGCAGTGAAAAATGATGACCTGCCGGGTATCGTGGCCCTGGTGGCGCGGAATGGCACAATCGTTTTGCACAAAGCTTATGGTATGGCCGACAATACTTCTTCCAGAAAGATGAAGGAAGATGACATTTTCAGAATTGCCTCGCAAACCAAGGCCATCACTTCCACGGCGGTGATGATGCTCTGGGAGGAGGGCAAATTCAGACTGGATGACCCGATATCGAAGTTTATTCCAGAGTTCAAAAATCCTATGGTGCTTTCCGGCTTCAGGTATCAGGATACCAGCTTTACCGCGGTGGCCGCAGATCGCGAAATCACCATCAGGCATCTGCTGACGCACACCTCCGGAATCGGGTATGGCGTCATTGATGGTGACGAGCGATTTAAAATGATTTACGCGAAAGCGGGGATAACGGATCTTTTTACTACCGAACCCATTACTATTGAAGAAAGCGTGAAAAAGTTGGCCAAATTGCCATTGCATCACAACCCGGGAGAAAAATTCACCTACAGCGAAGGACTGGATGTGCTGGGATATCTGATTGAAATCGTTTCGGGGATGCCCTTTGATGAATTTTTGAGGAAGCGGATTTTTGATCCCCTGGGCATGGACGATACGTGGTTTTATCTGCCAAAATCCAAAGCCAATCGGCTGGTAAGTGTGCAAAAGAAGGAAGATGGAAAATGGGTGAAATATCCGGTGACTTTCTATGATACAGATTATCCCATAGCCGGAGCCGGAAAATTTTTCTCCGGCGGAGCAGGTTTGTCAAGCACGGCCAAAGATTACGCGACGTTTTTACAAATGTATTTGAACGGAGGAGAGCTGAATGGTGTACGGATTTTAAGCAGAACGACTGTACAATCGATCATGGGCAACCACTCCGGTAATTTATTTGGTGGTGCGACCAGGTATCATGGGCTTGCATTCGGTGTTACCACCGATGAAGGCCAGGATATGGGAGGCAGTGGCAGTGAAGGCACTTTTGAGTGGGGTGGGTATTTTAATACCCAGTATTTTGCAGACCCGGTTGAGCAGGTTATTGGCATTATTATGAAGCAGACCCAGGGACCTGTCAACGATAACACCGGCTGGAAATTCAGACAACTGGTGTTTCAGGCTATTGATGATTGAGTACAGGTAAAATTTCTGATTGACTATTGCCGCCACTTAAAGCCATTGTAATTGGGACATGGCAGTATTTTGTCCGGTTTTTTGGCTTTATTTTTTTCGAGATTGGGCAATAGCACTGATACAGAAACCTCATGAGATCCACCCGATTGCGGCCCGATATCCGAAATGGTAAAATCATAGCTGTAACTTATCTCAATGAAATTGAGGTTTAATCCAAGGATAAATATGATTGCATCCTGGCTTGCCTGCTGGTTGTAGTTTTTGTTGAGCGGAATGCCCCGGTACCACAACCCGAACAACACCGGATCGAAAATGACATTTGAACCAATATCCAGCTGGCTGAATTCTCCCTGTTGCCTGAAGACAAATGATGGTGCAATACTGCTTAATTTTGAACTCGACAATACGGAATGATTAATCGGGATTCGGAATCCGGCATGTGTTGACCAGCGCATGGGCAACCTTGCATCCTCACCCAAAAATGAATAGTTCGGCTGATTGATATGGTAGGCAGAAAAACCTGCCCAGAAAGTCCGGTTGTATATGACTGCGCCTGAAGAAAAATCAAAATAACTCCTGTTTCCCAAGTGTCCGATCGCATCATCATTTGTCGGGCCGTTATGTATAAGTTGATCTCCAAATACAAGTTTATCAAAATCAATCGACCTCGACCCGTATCCGAAGGTAACAGCCGGAGAAAACACCCAACCTTCAGAAATGCGCACTTTCGCCGCATAGGTGCCCTGCACGGATGTATTGCGCAAGTTAGCCGAGCCTGCTTTATCAGTCATGACAAGCAATCCAAATGCGCTGCTCCAATCGTCGATGAGCACATCTGCCGAAGCGGAATAGGTGGTGAAAGCTTTTGGCAGATTGGCCCATTGCAGCCTGCTGTTAAAAATGAGCCTCGGTTGCGGAGCCGAACCGGCAAGACCGGGATTCAGATACAAAGGCGAGGTGTAGTATTGTGAAAACATCGGATCCTGGGCTTTTGCAATAGACATTGTCAAAAAACCAATTCCGAGCAGGATATATTTTATGTAAAATTTTATCATGTCATCTTATTAAAGCCACGTCACCAAACTTCATTACCTCCCGGCCATCTATAAATTTGAAATCTATTTTATAAATGTACACGTCAGGCGGGCACAACTGCCCTCTGTAATATCCATCCCAGCCTTTACCTGTATCCTGCGTATCGAAGAGCAGTTCGCCCCAACGGTTGTAGATCTGTAAATGGTATGCAATAACACCTTCCGTCACCGGGAAGAATACATCATTGCGGCCATCATTATAGCGGTTTCCTCCGTTTGGTCCGTCAAGACTCGGCGTAAAGGCATTCGGTATCCTGATCTCATTCCCATCTACCACTTCCACAATATTCTCATAAACCACGGTGTCCGCGCATTGATGCTCTGTCATGGCAATCAGGCTGATGTCATACCTGCCGGTGTCCGTGTAAATGTGTGAAGGCTCAACTTCGGTTGAAGTTGCTCCATCACCAAAATCCCAGAAATAAGTATCTGCCTCAAATGAAAGATTTGTGGTAAATATCGGGTCTTCAGGTAGCTTTACCTTGACCGGCCGAATTATAAAATCAGCATGGGGCACGGGATATACTTCAATCAAAAAGCGCTTGACCGCCATATCCGTGATGCCCGAAGAATTGGTTGCCTCAAGCCGGACGCTGTATGTGCCGGGACGGTAATACGTGTAGCTTGGATTCTCAGCATTGGAAATTCCTTCTCCTTCTCCAAAATACCACACATATTTGTCGGCATCTCCATACTTTGTCAGGTTGGTGAAATTCACCCTGAGTGGTGCACAACCACTCGTTGGGTCAGCCGTGAAGTCAGCAATCGGAGCAGTTGGCTGAATATATATATATGCCGAATCAAAACTTGTACAATAGTCCTCATTGAGTTCCAATGTAATGGTATAATTGCCGGGACGTTCATAGGTGTGGGGTAGTGGATTCACTTCGCTGCTCGTGATACCATCGCCAAAATCCCATGCGTGGTCTGCACCGGAACGTGAGCTGAGATTGTTAATTGTAACAGTTGCATTCGGGAAAACCTGGATTTCCGGATTGGCAATGAATGAAGCTTTCAGATTTGGTTGTGGCGAAACATTGAACCCATTAACAGTTATATCGCTTCGGCAAAAGGCATAGTTCTCAGTGATCAGATCTATGGCCACAACTAAAGTTTCCGAACCGGGAGCCGGCCTTTTAAAAGTATAGGTAAACCGCTCATCCAGTGAATCGAGCATAAAAATCATGTTACCGCGATGGATGGTCCAGTTATAATTCACCAAACCTTTTTGGACGGCCTCAACGGCAATGGTCATTTCATCACAGTTAAAATCGAGGGTGTCAATTTTAAATGGCGAAACCGGTACCGGATTCACATGAACTGACAATGCAGAATCTCCAACGCAAATGTCCTGGATAGATGCCTGAAGACTTATGTTGTACGGATGAATCCTGTTTCCCATAGCTTCAAAATGATGCACAAAATCAATGACCGATCCTGCAAAAGTTTCCTGTCTCAGCACGCCGCTTGCATCGCTGACCGTCCAGGTGTAGCTGTCAGGAGACAGGTTCCTGGTCGCAGTATTTACTCTGAAATTGACATCGATCGGGGCGCAATTTTGCGCAAGAGGTTCATAATTTGTGTATATGAATCCCGGTTTGATCGATGGAAGCACTTTTACGGAATCAGGCGCGCTCAAAGTAGCACAAGCATTTTCCGACACGGTTTTTAATCGTACATAGAAAACCTTCGGTTGCAAAGACCAGTTTTCAAATGTAGCACTCGTTACCGGATTGAAATTAGGAGCGTTGGGATCAGCATGAAGTGTATCAACGACTCCACTGCCATAGTCAATACAAAATATATATTCACTGATTCCCACCGGCTGACCCGCAATGGATGTATTTTCAAAATTAACAAGTAATGGGCTGCAATCTTCATAAATATTCTTTGTAAAGCCTGCTATGGGATTTTGATAAACTTCTATCACGTCAGTAAAAATGGCGCTACATCCGTTTTGGTCGTTTGTAGCCCTTAGCGCTATCTGATGTATGCCATGAGCAAAGGAATGGGTCAGCGTATCAGGACGGGTGATATCAAAAACCGCATCAGCATCGAATGTCACATTATCATAATCAAAATCCCATTCCCAGCGAACTACCTGGTTGGCATTGACCATATCCAAAGTTGTCGCATCGATCAATTCGCTTTCCAGCCCTTCGCAAACCGGTTGTGCAGTAAATGCCGGTTCAGGATTGTTATACACCACGATGGTGATTTCATCGCGGGTATCACATTGTGTGATGATGTCGCGATAGGTAAGCCTTGCCCTGTACACCCCCGGTTGACTGTATGTCTGCACAACCGAGACTTTTGCCCCGGAATTGTAACCTGTAGCTGGCTCACTTTGAATAAGCGTTCCATTTTGATCAAAAAGCTCCCATTTCCACTCATCTACGCCTGCAATGGAGCCGATGGTTTCATCAGTGAAAGTGACAGTGAAAGTTTCCGCAGACCCCGGGTCTTTGCAAAAACTTGTATTGGCGGTACCAATCTGTGCTATGGCAGTCGGTGTAATGCGTACAATCCGTTCGACAATAGCCTCGCAACCCCCAATTGCATTGTTGTCTGTGACCATGAGCCTAACGAGCTTTTGGCCTCCTGTTGAATAAGAAAAAACCGGATTTCTGTTGGTTCTGGTTCCGAGTAAACCATCCGTTGCGTTGGGCCCGTCATAAAATTCCCAAAGGTAAGCATTGTTTGATCCTCCGGGTGTGCTGGTCATATTCTGAAAATATATGATATCGCCAATGCAAAAATCCCATGTAATATCGCCCGTATTGGTCTCTTTCCTGGTTCTGAAGTCCGGAACAGGTGTTTCCACAATCACTATTCTTGATTGTGTTGTGCGGGGAGGATTGTCGCCGCCCGGCGTTATTGGATTCAAGGGCCCATTTGCAAGGTTCTCATCATAGGCATTGCAGGTATTCCAGTTGTTGAGTGTTACATAGAAATCCTTACCTATGTCACCGGGCAGTGTCACGGGAACCTGTACTTCAAGACTCACTTCATTGGTGTTGGGCACCGGATATTTCGGATTCATTCCCGGAGCAGGATTAAGGTAAGGGAAACCGCCGGGTAGCGAACCATTCACCCGGATTCCCGGAATTCTGTTGGCATTTACGGCATCACCATATACCCATTGTATCCACCTCGGATCTGCGTTTTCTCGTATGTCGGCACGGGGAAAACAGTTCCAGTCACTGTTATCAGAAAAGATGACGCTTGCCGCAAATCCCTGACATACGCGAAAAAGGTCCGGTTCGGAAAATACCAGGTCTTCTGTCCAAACAATCACATTGATGGGTTCCAGTATTACACTTCCCAGGGGGTTGCACGGGTTTTCAACCTCAATGGTCACCTGATAGCCGCACTCCACCGGGGTGTTGGTATATGTATGAATGATAATTGGTCCGTTGGGATATGGTAAAGTTTGAACATAATTTTCTACAGGGCTACCATCACCCCAATTTACATGATAGATCGTTCCGGGAGTGGAATTCAGGTACAGCGTTTGAATCTGAATCTCAAACGGCGCACAGCCCCGGCTACTTGTTAAAAAGTTAAATCCCGGCTCCATTATATCCGCACTGGTGCACTGCGCCTCAGCCCTTCCGGAAATGAAAATCCAGATAATGGAAAGTGCAAGTATAGATTTCAGCGTAGTCATGTTATGGATCATCCTTTTTATCATTGCCAGGCCCGCTTGCTAAAACCGGCGGCGATGGCATTACAAATTTTACTGATTAATGCCGGATTTAGCATGATTTGGCACCGTAGCCATATTGCAGGAAGCCCACGGACAGGTAAACTAAATGGTGGTAGTTTCGCTTTATGCTTCGATATTTATAATCGAGGCCATTTCCGGCCCATGTAAAGTTTTTGTCGAATTAGTATGATTTTGCGGATCAGACTTGAATATTTGGCTTCTATGACCACAATAATTAGACTTATGCATTATGATTTTGAACTTTTTCATGACAATTGGATAATAATGCCAATTGATACGAATCATCGCAATGCACAATTAATTGATAATTTTCAAAATCAACTTCATGGCCATTCAATACCTCAAGTATTCTTATTTCCATGAATAAACCGGCAGAAATCCATTCCAAATACATACACGTACTCAACTAATCCAAAAAATACTTCTCCGGGATGTGGCCGCTTTACCGGAATATCAAGTAATCATTAAGAAAAGTGTCCGGCTGAAAAAAAGACTGTTATTTCCTTGAAGGCTGGCTTTTATACTATATTTTCGAAAAAAATTTATCATGAAAAGACTGATTCTACTTTTTCTCCTTATCCCGATTTTATCATTTGCTCAGGAAGCGCAACCCGAGCCTGATAAGTCAATTTACCAGAATACCGAGTTCTATGAAGTAAAAGATTATGCCAAAAAGAAACCGGGAAAAAACGTAAAAAACATCATTTTTTTAATTGGCGATGGCATGGGCGCTTCGCAGGTTTATGCAGCTTTAGTTGCCAACAAGGGCGATTTATACATGCGTACAATGCCTGTTGCAGGATTTAGCAAAACCAATTCTGCGGACAATCTGATAACAGATTCTGCTGCCGGAGCTACTGCCTTTTCGATAGGCGAAAAAACCAATAACGGAGCTATTGGTGTTGATAGAAATAATGTTCCCAAAAAAACCATCCTGGAGATGGCCGATGCAAAAGGACGCTCAACAGGCCTGGTTGCGACATGCGCCATCACGCATGCCACCCCTGCTGCATTTATTGCCCATCAACCCAGCCGTGGTATGGCTGAAGAAATCGCCGCTGATTTTCTGAAAACTGATATCGATGTATTTATTGGCGGTGGACGCGATCATTTTGAAAAAAGGGAAGACGGCAGGGATTTGCTTGTTGAACTTGAGGCAAAAAATTACGACGTGGTGACTTCAATGGACTCACTGAAATACGCCAAAGGAGACAAAGTTGCTGCGCTGATTTATTCTGCACACCCCGAGCCTTACCTGCTGGGCAGAGGAAACATGCTGCCGGTGGCTACCAGTTTTGCTATCGATAAACTTAAGAAAAACAAGCAGGGTTTTTTCCTGATGGTCGAGGGCTCACAAATAGACTGGGGCGGGCATGACAACAATGTGCCTTACATCGTTTCCGAAATGCTTGATTTCGACCGCACGGTCGGTGAAGCACTGAAATTTGCTGCCTCTGACAAAGAAACCCTTGTGGTGGTTACCTCAGACCATGAAACCGGGGGAATGGCCATTAGCGGAGGTGACCTGGCGACCGGGCTTGTGAAAGGAGCTTTCACCACCGGAGGACATAGCGCTGTCATGGTTCCCGTCTTTGCCTATGGGCCGCAAGCTGAGCATTTTAGCGGTATCATGGAAAATACGGAGTTCTTTGATAAGTTTAAGACCTTACTGGGGCTATAATAGAATCCCGGTTTATTTAGCCAACGGCAACCAGAGAAAGCGGTTGGCTGAATAATTGTTCATTGGCAAAGGCCATCAATTCTACTTCATCAATCGTATCAAGCCTGTTGAATAATTTGGAGTAAAAATCCTCCCCTAAGCCATACTGGTAAATATTTTTCCACTTTTCAGTGATTGCAAAGGGTGTGGTGAGCGTATTCAGAATGGATCCTTTCAGGTGGTTCCGGGCTTCAATCAATTCCGCATGGCCTATGGGTTCGGATTTAATTTTCAGGATCTCTTTGCCAATTTCATCAATGGTCTGATCTTTCGTATCAATCTTCACATCCGTACCGATTATAAAAAAGGCATCCTCCAGCATCGATGCAACATGGGAATGTATGCTATAAGAAAATCCCTTTTCTTCCCTGATATTTTGCATGAGCCGTGATCCAAAATACCCTCCGAAAACCTCATTGAGCAAAAGCAATAACGGAAAATCAGGGTGTGTTCTATTGATGCACCTCCGCCCCATGTGTATGGATGATTGCAGGCTGTCTTCCTTGGGCGCATGTTCTTCGAAATATACATCCTGAATCTTTGGGTAGCCGTTGGCACCAGTCTGACCGACTTCAAACTTTTTTGGTAATGTGCTGATCAGATCGATCAAGGAAGCATCAAACTGACCTGTCAGGAAAATATCAAATTTTCCATAGAAGCGCTCTTTATAAAACTCCTCAAGCAATCCGGCAGAAATACCATCAATGCTTTCGGCAGTCACCACATTTCCGTAAGGATGATCAGGAAAAAGTTTTGAACGGAATAACCGGGATGCCAGGTAACTGTTTTTTTGTTCGTTTACCTTGATCTGTTGTATTTGGATTTGTTTTAGCAAATCCAGCTCATGCTGTGGAAAAACCGGTTGGTGCAGTATCTCATCGATCACAGGCAATACCCTGGCAAAATGTTCTGTCGGAATGTGCAGAACAAAATTGGCATAATCAAATCCAGGCTGGATTTCGGCAAAGGCGCCATATTGATCCAGGATTCCTGCTATTGCAGCTGAGCTATAACTTGACGTGCCTTCCATCAGCATTCTGGAAGTGCATAATGAAACGGCAGGTTGCGATTCGAACCTGATGCCGGCCCTGAATACAAACTCAAGCTTTATAACAGGTTGGGTTCCTGCATTGAGGGCATATAAATGCCCGCCATTTAACAAAGTTCTTACCTGTGGTTTTGGTAACTGAAATTTTCCCGGGGCCAGGAAAGCCGGGGCAACAGATCGATCAACCATTAATTAGTGGCTTCGTTCAGGATGGATTTCTCAGCTTTTTTATTCTCAAAATTAAAGTGCAGGGTGAACCTCAATGTCTCAGCCAGCGGGTGTTCTCTTCTTTGAGGCACGAGGTAGGCAAAGTCGATTCCGAATACATTGTACCGAAGCCCTACGCCCATGGTGAAATATTTTCGGTCGCCTTTGTCATAATGCTCCCAGAAATAACCTGTTCGCACAGCGAAGAGTTCTTTGTACCAATACTCCAGGCCTCCGCTAAGCATGATCTCCTTGAATTCCTCCGGGGCACCATCAGGGGCATCTGCAAAGGAACCAAACATACCGCTGAGAAGTGGCCTGTTTGGATCTTTTCCTCTTGCGATAACAGGATCTCCGTTTTGGTCAAATATGGCATTTCCGTTTTCATCGGTTGCATAGACAGGCGGAGTGGGCACCATCAATTTGTTGAAGTCAAATGCGAAAGTGATCGAGTTGTATGGATCAAGCCCAAGATTGTACGCCGTACCCAATCGCAGTGTGGTGGGGATGAAATCCCGCTGCTCGTCATTGGTGTATGTGATTTTGTTTCCGATGTTGGTAATTGTTGCGCCGAGGGCGAGATTCGATCTCTGGCCAAGGTCCTTGTTCCAGTACCACCCGATATCTGCGGCAAGACTCTGGCCCGGCTGGGCATCATTCGAAGAAGAAAACACATTGCCTGTCAGGTTCGAAATGATGTATTTCAGTGTAACACCTATACTCATATTCTCTGCTAAAAGCCGCGCATATGATCCGGCAAAAGCAAACTCTCTCGGATTAAAATTCTGAAGATCATTGCCAAACTCATCTGTAAACTGAATATCTCCCATATCGAAATAGTTCATCGCAAATGAGACAGACTGCTCTTTGTTGATTTTGTAATAACCGGAAAGATAGGTCAGACTCATATCGTTGATGATCTTGCCCAACCATGGCGTATAGGAGAGACTAAATCCCATATCATCTTTTATGAAAGCAAGTTTGGCAATATTCCAGTGCGTGGTATTGGCATCGGGTGAGGTTGCAACGCCTGCATCACCCATGGCTCCTGCTCTTGCATCAGGGGCAATCATCAGAAAAGGCACAGCTGTGGTAATCGGCCGCCGGGAAGTATCCTGGCCGCTGATGTAATTGAGTCCTTGCGCGTAAACAGAGGAGGATATTAGGATTAATAAACCTTTTAAAATGAAATTTTTGATATTCATATTCTCCTGAAATATTGGGTTTTAAATATACTTAATTAATTATTATGAACTTATGATTAGCAAAATTTTTGGCCCCGTCAACCATTGAACGAACGCCAAGCCTGAATATATATATGCCACCGGGCAGATTTGCTCCATTTTCTTCCAGACTATTCCAGCCGATTCCTTCAATTCGTCCCGGACTTTTTTGTATTGAATAATTCGATTTTTTTACCATCATTCCGGTTGAGGAATAAATTTCGACCATGATTTCCAAATCTTCACCGGCTCTGTTGTGTTCAAAAGTAAACTTCGTAAAATCGGTAAAAGGGTTTGGGTAATTCCTTAGATTTTCAATCCTGATGCCATCCCCTTCCACCACGACAAAGTCAATTACTGATTCGCTGAAATTGTTGTGAACATCCCAGGCGAGCAACCGGATTTGATGGGCTCCAATTGATAGGTCTTTAAAGGGATAGGTAACCCAACCCGTCTTATATGTATCGGTCGCCGCCGTGTAGTATCTGTTTACATTTACCTCCAAGGTATCGTCTAGTATGGCAGTGAGATTTCTGCCTTCGAAATCATTCGCAGTGCTGATGCCACTGTCATCCTGAAGTTTGCCGACCAGGATTACATCCGGCCCGGTTATTCCGCCCGGAATAAAACTGGTGTCATTGATAAACAAAGTGATCTCCGGCGGCAGGTTATCAGATTCATAATCATCACTTTCACCTCCAACAGTAAAATCAATGTCAGCTCCGGCTGCATCCCGATGGCTCGATTCATCGTATGCGTAAGTGCTGATTTTGCCTTTGTTAAAATCATATTGAATATTTTTCGGAACGATAAATTCAATTTCAAAAGTTCCGTTCTTAACCGTTGCCTCTCCTTTGAATAGTGCGTTATCTCGTATTTTAAAAGTCATGCTGGGGTCTTCATGCCCAAGGGTTTCAATGACAGAAGGCTTGTCGAATACCGTTGCAATGACCTTGCCCTGAAAAGTCTGTTTCATAGTTCCATCCGGTCTGAAGACCGATCCTTTCAGCTTCACTTTCCCCAAAGCTTTGATTGTGTCTCCCGGTTGATGCACGCCATCTTCAGAAGTCAGCCTGATCTCGTCTTTGGCTGCTGAAAGTGTCATGGACGGGTCGCCGAGCAGGGAAAAATTCCGGTTGATGGTGCCATTGATCGACTGGTTTTTCGTTTTTCTGAATATCTCACCAATTGTCTGGAATTGGCCATCCACTTTGTCGAATACATTATCGTAGAAAGCCTTGTTGAGCATGAAGTTGGTGCTGGAATAAACCGGTCTTGAAGTAGTGAGCAGGCCAATCGCCCCGCCGTTTGGGTTGAGCAAAAGATATTCAGCGCCGGAAATAGCACCGGGATTTTCATGTCTGCCAAATTCACAGGTGGCGGTCACGAAAAGTGGCAGGCGATGCTTATTCTTAAATCCATTAATAGAAGAGATATTCAATATCGTTTCAGAGGTCCATCGGGTAGGTGAGCCATGACCTGTAAAGTTGAATATCAGGCCTCCTTTATGAATCGAGCGGTCAATTTCGGCATTTACCTCCGGCGCCGACTCACCGACGGATGTCTGGATTTGAGGAAAAGCATCGACGTAAATTTTATTGATGTTGAATTGCCGGTAGGTGGTATCAACCAGGGTGGCCAACTTTTCGGCATCCCTTTGATGTAAATTCCCGTCTCCGTCATCCGCAATAAAAACCAGTTCATTTCTCCAGTCACCTGTAGTCGCACCGTTGGTGGCATAATCAATTAATTTATCCACAACAATACGCGCTTCTTCCGGTGTTTTCACAGGCAAGCGGCCGACTCCGATATCCATCAGATAATCCCCGCCGCCATTTTCCGGCCATTCACCTTCTTCCTCATCCATAAAAGTATAATAATCATCTGACGAATAGGAACTGATCGGATGCACGGAATTCCTTGAAGAATAAATCGGGACGAAATTGGTGTTGCGATCGATCCTGTACTTGTAATCATAAGAACCTTTTCCAAATAGCAGCACATTCATCAGCCTGCCGCCATTGCTGCCGCGGTCGTACAGATGCTTAATAAAATCCCTGAGCGCTGTGGCGTCCTGCTTGCCCGAAGAAAACTCATTGTAAATCTGCCGGGTTGTGACCACGGCTGTGCGAAGCCCGTCATGGTTTCTTCTAAGATCGGCAAGACGTGTGGCCTCTGACAGAAACAAGGGATGCGTGATGATCAGAAAATCTACATCGGGTGTTGCGCGGATGTTCTGATTTGGCACTTTCAACATTTTTTCGGGCGTCAGGGCTTTGTTCGTTTCAAATATGATATATTCATTGAGCGATCCTGAAATAGCACCGAAAGACAAATTTGAACCTGAAATTTCAGTTTGCTGGAATACAGGCACTAATGGATCCGTAACATCCCAAACCGAAAAAGCAGAACCGGTATTGCTTATTTTCCAGGTAGAAATGGCATGGTTGAGACTTTCCAGTGATCTGAAATGTGTTTGGGTTCCATAAGGCTTTAACAATCTTTTTCCTGAAAGTTGGAGATTGTCGAGGTGCGCTCTGGACAATCCGGAGCCTGCTTTGTTAAAAGTGAGCCTGATGGTCAGTTTATCTGCTTCCGGTATCCCGGAAGCGGCTAACGTAAATGTTTCGCTTTGCAGTGATCCTTTGGCAAGATACGCTCCTTCTGCAATTGGGTAAATAGTCTGTTGTCCGAGTGGCTTGCTGTTGGCAAACAGGTTGATCGATGCCTCTGCGTACGTTTGTCCTAAAATGGTGGAGTGCAGATGCAGGTCGCTTCCCGGTGCAAGGCCTGTGAAATCCAGACTCAGGTCGTAGGTGGTGGTGAAGTCAAAGCGCTCGCCAAACCACATTCGTCCGGAGCTGATGATGTTGTATTCATCCTTTTCGTAAATAAGAAAATCATCGAACGTGTCAATTACAGGATGACTATTTCCGAGCGTTGCTCTTTCGGTAATGCGGAGGCCGTCTCCTTCTGAAACAGTGAGAAAATAATAAGTGGTGTCTGAATAAAAGTTTTTTTCATAGTTCAGGGAACCGTCTTCCTGTAATTTCTGATGATCAGGACCCTGCCCGTAAAAAAGTATAAAATCCCCGGTATTGAAAACGCCATCAGCTTCACCCTGTATAATAATCGCGTTTTCCATCAGATCTATTGGCCTTTCCTCACTATTTTTCTGTGGCAGCATGCCGCCACCGTTTCCAAATAGTTTTAGTTTTTTTGGATTAATCGCCGAAATGTTCATTCCGGCACTTTTCAGGTAATTGTGATCAATTTTATAAACGCCGGATCTTGCCACAGGTATCTTATACCACTCCCCGGAAGATAGTATGGAATTACCGGAATCAGAGGCCTTTCTGAGAGCCTGGCGGCCCTGCTGTGCGCCTGTCGCAAAAATGAATTTGACCTCGATGGATCTGATCAGGTAGTGCTTTTCAGAAATTTCATCGTAAACAACCGGAACGATCTCGATGAAACTTTTAGGCATTCCGCGTTCTTTCAGTTGCCTGAGTTCAGCGAATGAAAATGATTCTGTAGTTGGGATTTTTCTGAATCCACGGTATTCGAAAGTATCCACCCTGACAATCTCCATTGACCCGACTACCTGGCTTACCGGAATTACCAGCTTTGGCAAGCCGTTAAGCGCATCAGGGTAAATGGCATTTTCTGCTATCAGCTCAAAAGGATTTTCCCAAACAATATGAAAGCGCTGTGTAGCTTCCTCAGATTTAGAAACTCCGGAAAAAAAAAGCAGGAAGGCCAGTAAGCCCGGGAGGGAACCTTGAAATATGGATGTAGCTATCCTCAAAATAATTCTTCTAATTCAGTAACAACTAAAATACAAGTAAGTTGATTTTTGATTTTTCTTTTTCAAGGTCGGCTATCTGACCACAAAGGTAACGATTATTTGTAATTTTTTAGTGCAAGGGAGAAGACAACATACATAAGTATGATCACTGGTAAAGCCATGATTTTTAAGAATAATATCAATATCAGGGAGGTCAGCAATAAAAGAAACCGAGGCATATTTTCCCGAAATTCCAGATTACTGAACTTGAGAGACATGAGCCGGATATCAGAGACCATTAGTATGGAAAGGGTTACTGCCACAATTATCAGGGTAACCGGATGAATAAAAAATTGCTCGTCAACCAGCGAATTTGCCGTCGCCGCAAAAGGCAAGGCGCTCACAAATATGCCACTTGCCGGCACCGGAAGGCCATAAAACGTGTCTGTTTGTCGGGTATCATTATTGAATTTTGCCAGCCGCAAGGCACCAAATATCACCAGAAGGTAGCCGGCAAAAGGCAGGATCAGATTTACAGTCGTAGATTTAATAAATATAAAGAGGATTGTCCCGGGCAGGAAACAAAAAGTAATCAGGTCTGCCAGCGAGTCCAGATCTTTGCCGATATCGGAATACTTCTTGAGCATTCTGGCAGCCAATCCGTCCAGAAAATCAAAAACCGCACCGGCCCAGATCAGCATTGCTCCGAGCCTGGTATCTCCCTGAAAACAAACCACAATGCCGACGCATCCGCAGCTAAGGTTGCACAATGTGATGAAATTGGGGATATGTCTGGTTACCATGATTGATGCGTGTTCTGGCCACAATACGGGTTGAATTGTTTTTCATAACCAATGGTTGTGGAGGGGCCATGTCCGCAATAGACTTTGGTATCATCGGGTAGCCGGAAAAGTTTATTTTTAATACTGTCAATGAGGGTATCAAAATCACCGCCAGGTAAATCTGTCCGGCCGATGCTTTGCAAAAAAAGCACATCGCCACCTATACAAGCGTGCTCTGCTTCGTGCAAAAGCGCAATATGACCCGGGGCGTGTCCGGGAACAAACAATATGTTTAGCGTTGTATTGCCAAAAGTAAAGGTGCGACCTTCTTCAAGATACTGATTTGCCTCTGTCGGCTGATATTTATCAAATCCATAAATGGACGCTACGATCTCATTCGATTTCAGTGTGGGGATATCGAGTTTATGAACGTAAAGCTCAACACCATATTTATTTTTTACATAAGCATTACCCAGCACATGATCTATATGGCAATGCGTATTTAAAAGGGCTTTTACATCCAGGTCCTGGTCTTTGATAAAATCTGACAGCATGCCTTGTTCATGTGCATCATAGCAACCGGGATCTACAATAATGCACTCCTTCGTCTCATCATAGAGCACATATGTGTTTTCGGAAAAGGCGTTGAACTCAAATCGTTTAATCCTCATTTGAAGTATTGTTTGAGCGTGTAAATTATGGATTAATAAAAAATAAATTCAAGGTTTTTCGTTATTTCGCTGCATGAAGTGCGACTATCTGCTCATAGGTCAGGGACTTGCCGGAAGTACACTGGCTTACCAGTTATTAAAAAGAGGCAAGCGGATCGCGATCATAGATGAAAACAAAGAGACAACTTCATCAAAGGTAGCTGCCGGATTGGTCAACCCTTTCACCGGACCCAAAATGGCAAAAACCTGGCTGGCTGATTTGCTTTTTCCATTCATGAAAAATTTTTATCAGCAAATTGAGCGGGAGACTCGCAAGCATTTTTTCACTGAAAGACGCATGTATCGTCCTTTTACCTCGGCGGGCGAGATCAATGACTGGCACGGTCGGAGTACAGAACCCGAATTCAACACATTTATCCGCGCAATCCGTGAAGCAAATGCGCACAGTGAATTTGTCCGGGATCCTTTCGGGGGAATTGAGTCGTACAGCGCGCATCTGGATGTGCCGGAATTTATAGCCGCAGTATCATCCATCATCTGCAACAATGGCGTAATAATTCATGATAAATTTGAAGAAGAAAGGCTTTGCTTTGATGATAACTGTCTGCAATATGACGGTATTGAGGCAGATCACGTCGTATTTTGCACAGGACATGCAAATTGTGGGTCAAAATATTTCGGTTGGCTCCCCATGTCTCCACTACAGGGTGAGATACTCAGGGTAAAATTCGAAAAGGATTTCGAAACCATTTATAACAGATCGTGTTTTATAGTACCTCTTGAAAGCGGTGAATACAAGGTTGGATCAACATACAACAGGAACAACCTGAATGAGGAAACGACAGAATCCGGGAAAAGTGAAATATGTAAAAAGCTCGATGCGTTATCATCCATGAAATATGTAGTAACAGGCCATCAGGCAGGGATAAGGCCATGCACGGTATCCAGAAGGCCGTTTTTGGGCACACACCCTGAAATTTCACGCATTCATATTTTCAATGGCCTGGGCACAAAAGGGGTGACATTGGCCCCATATTTTAGCGATCAGATGGCAGATTTTCTGTTAAATATGAAGAATCCGGATGATGAGGTAGATATCAAAAAGTATTATTCATTATATTTCAAGTCTCATTTTTAGTTTAAAGTTGGGTAAGCTTCGATACATAGCATTTTCTGTAATTTGTCTTATGGCAATCAGTGCAGGTTCTTCACTTGGGCAGGAGGCCATGCAGCAATTTGGCAAAAACAGAATACAGTACAAAAGCTTTAAATGGCGCTATTACAGCACGGAGAATTTTGACGTTTATTTTTATGATGGAGGCAATGAACTCGCCCAAATAGCCACCAAACATCTTGAAAAGGAGTTTGATCGCATCACAGATTTGATCGGAACAGTCACCTACACCAAAACAGAAATTTTTATCTATAACTCAGCCCAGGATTTGCTTCAAAGCAATATTGGTGTGAACGATAATAGTTTTAATGTTGCCGGAGAAACAGAATTCATTAAACCACTCGTCGAAGTCGCATATCCCGGCAATGCCGAGGAATTTAAAGAATTGTTGGTTTACAAAGTAGCTTCTATGCTGGTAAACGACATGTTGTTTGGGGGTAGTCTTTCAGATATGTTTCAAAGCAGCCGACTACTTTCTCTTCCATCATGGTTTATGAGCGGCATTGCCCGCTATGCCGCCTATGGCTGGGATGTCGAACTGGACGATTTTATGCGGGATCTGATTCGCAACAGAAGTGTGAAAAACATTAATAAGTTCACGGCGGAAGAAGCCGAATTGCTCGGCCAATCGATCTGGAATTTTATCTCGGAGCGATATGGCAGAAGCTATATTTCCAATATTCTTAACCTGACGAGAATTATCCGCAATGAAGAACGGAGCATCTCCGGAACCATCGGCGTTCCCTTTAAGACTTTTATCGCAGAATGGCAGAATTTCTACATTGAGCAAGCCTCATTTGTAGATCAGAACTATGTTTTACCTGATAAATCCAGCAGGATAACTGCGCCAAATAAAGATGGTGAAATAAGTAATATCAAACTAAGCCCGGAAGGCAACTACTATGCTTTCACCAACAATTACAATGGAAAGTACAAAGTGATGGTTGGTCAATTCAGAAAGAATAAAGAAAAAGTCGTTCTGAAGGGGGGCTACCGTTTACTGAACCAGGAGCAAAACCGAAATATCCCCCTGATAAGCTGGAAAGATGAAAATACGCTCGGTATCATCCACACCAAATACGGGAAAAATTACATGACTATGTACGAGCTTTCATCAAAAAAGAAAGTCAGGAAAGAATTAACCAGAATCAACCAGGTCAGAGGTTTTGATATTTTAAAGAACGGCAACCTGGCAGTGTTGAGCGCCGATCGCAATGGTGATAATGATCTGTATCTCATCAGCCTCAGAAGAAATTCCATTAAGCGGCTGACAAGCGATTTTTATGATGACATTGATCCGAAATTTGTATCTGGTACAAGCTCCATTATTTTCAGTTCAAACCGAACTACTGATACCATAGACGTATCAGGAAGAGATGTCCAAAAGATTGGCAGCACCTACAACATATTTGTTTACAATATCGATACCACCAAAAATGTTGTGACCCGCATTACAAATACATTGAGCAAGAATACCAAACCAATGGCTGTAAACAGCAATGAATTCTATTTTCTTAGCGAGCAGCAGGGTATTCATAACTTGTACAAATACAATCTGGAAAATAAAATTTCATTCCAGGTTTCTAATTTCGGAGCCGGAATTAAGGATTTTGATATCAGTCCCGACAAGCAAAACTTCTCATTTGTAATGAAGGATAATGGAAGGGAATACATATATTTTGAAAAGAATTACAACCTGGATCAAAATATTTTCACGGCTCAAACTAAGCGCCAGCAATTTCTGAACGCAAAATTTGTCGCACAACGCCTCAAAGATGCCAGAGAAAGAAATATAACTGAAAGTAAAAAACCGGATGTTGAGCCGATGGAAAGTGCCGGCACGCCTGCTGATCAACCTACTGAGCCGACTCCCAAAACCACATTCCTCGATCAATACAATTATAAAATCGCAGACAGGCCTATAGGGCTAGATCTTATTGATACGCGCAATTATAACTTTGCTGCCACCACACCGCAGCCGGAAACACCTTCAGTTGAAACCAAAAAATCGCGGGATGAAATCCTTGATACAGACGGATATGTGTTTGACACGGATGTTGTAAAGAGCGGCAGAAGCGCGGGATCATTCCTCAGCAATTACAGAAACCTCAGAAGAGATAGAGATGTTGCAGGCCCGTTTCCCTATGAAACCAAGTTCAGCGCAGATAACGTAGTCACTTCTTTTGTCATTGACCCCCTTATCGGTTTTGGAATAAACCTTCAAACTCAGATGAACGACAGGCTGGAAAATCACAAGTTTTACGGCGGCATCCTGATTCCTACTGATCTGAAAAGCGGAAAGCTTTTCGGAGAGTACAGATATTTAAAATATACCGTTGATTTCCATGCCAGATATAGCCGGACATCATTGTTCAGGACTATTGAAGGATCGAACTGGGAACAGAAATATGCACTCAATACGTATGAAGTTGGCGCATCACTGCCCTTTAACGCAATGAGCAGGCTTTCTATCACACCTTTTTATGAAACGACCAATTTCTGGGATCTGGACCCTACTAATGTTTTATCTCCTGTAAACACACCCGCAACTTCAAAAGCAAATTATGCCGGACTGCGGTTAGAATTCATTTATGACAATTCATCTGTCGAAGGGCTCAATGTGCTTCGTGGTTCCCGCGGGAAAATTGGCCTCAGGCATAACGAAGGACTCAACGACAATCAAAATTCGTTTTCCAACTTCTACATGGATTTGAGGCATTATCAACCCATACACAGAGAGATTGTGATTGCCGGCAGGTTTTTCTATGGTCGTTATTGGGGCAATAATCCGCAGAAATACCTCCTTGGAGGTATGGACAATTGGTTATTTAACTCCACCAATAACACAGGCACCGGCGACCCCCTGGTCAGCAAATCAGGAGTTGACAATTCCGATATTTTGTATGCACAATATGTTACCAGCCTGAGAGGTTTCAATTACAATACTTTTAATGGTGAAAACACCATGCTATTCAATGCTGAATTGCGAATACCGCTCATAAGATATCTGAAACGCGGACCAATTGCTTCAAATTTCCTCAAGAATCTTCAGTTCACTACTTTTTATGATATCGGATCGGCATGGACGGGTTCCTCGCCTTTTGCAACCGAAAACAGTGTCAACACCGAAATTCTCGATCCTGCAGGCTCTCCATTCAAGGCCCGAATCCAAAACTTCAAGAATCCCTGGCTGTCCAGCTATGGCTTCGGCATACGTACCTTATTGCTGGGTTATTATATGAAACTGGATATGGCATATCCGATCGAGGATTATGTGGTAAAAGACCCGAAATTCTATTTTACACTTGGCTATGACTTCTAATATTATAGTCAAGGCCTGATCTTTTTCAAATCAAATCAAATTGAAATTATTCCATAGAATTTTAGGTAAAGGCAATCCCTTGTTCATCCTTCACGGGCTATTCGGATCATCAGACAACTGGATGGCCATCGGCAGACAATTATCCGGGAGGTACCGGGTGATTATTCCCGATCTGCGCAATCATGGACAATCGCCGCAAAGTGACGATTGGAGATATGAGGCCATGGCAGAGGATATATCGGAACTTGCCTCCGATCTTGGATTCGAAAAAATAAGCATTTTGGGACATTCTATGGGAGGGAAGACTGCCATGGTGTTTTCTGGCATGTTTCCGGCTATGCTTGACAGGTTGATCGTCGCTGATGTTGCGCCACGATTCTATCCGGTACGACATCGAAAGATTCTTGATGGCCTTATGGGTATCCCCCTCCCGGAGATAGCCTCCAGAAAAGAGGCGGATGACCATCTTGCCCGCTATATTCCAGAAGCAGGGATCAGACAGTTTCTGTTTAAAAACCTTGATCGGGATAAGCAGGGCAATTTCTCATGGAAACTCAACCTGAAAATCATCAATGAGCACATCGAAAATGTGGGCGAAGAAACCTTTCCGCCTTACCCGGTGAATGCCCCGGCTTTATTCGTTCGTGGCACACACTCCGATTATATCACAGATGATGATATTACCATAATCAGAGAACACTTTACGCAGGCAACGGTAGAGACCATCGGCAATGCCGGGCATTGGTTGCACGCCGAACAGCCGGAGGCTTTTCTGAAGGTAATCGGTGAATTCCTGGATTCTTAGCGAAATTTATTGATCAAAAACAAGATGAGTGAAATAATAATGCTTACCAGAATGCTGCTCGTGATGGGGAAATAAAATGAAAATCCTTCGCGCTTAATGTTAATGTCGCCGGGAAGTTTGCCTAAAAATGGGATATCTTTAAAGAAATGTAATATCAATCCTGCTATTATGAGTATGATGCCGATAACTATCAAAAACCTCCCCATCGATCATGAATATTGATGCACAAAAAAAAGGCAAACTTTATTTAATTCCAACTCCGCTTGC
>CAYZWN010000052.1:0-23296 GCA_964482185.1 uncultured Roseivirgaceae bacterium | reverse complement strand
CATTGTTGTGCCTAGTGCTTTTTTTCTTTCTCAATAATTGTTTCTAATTGTCTCTTATTTTCAGGCAAATAATTCGATGCAACGTCCCAAATAATTTCATAATCGATTCCGAAATAATCATGGGATACTTTGTTCCGCAATAAATACATTTCACTCCAAGGAATTTCGGAATGACTTTCTTTAAATTCTTTTGGCAGATTCTTTGATGCTTCTCCAATAACTTCAAAATTTCGGATTACAGCATCAACAGTTTTATAATCCTGTTTAAACTTGACAAAAGAATAGCCATGGATGTATTCTGCAATTCTTTCCATGGCTAAATTCATATCGTCAAGGTACATTCTATATGTACGATTTTCCTTTTTCACTACACAAAATTTACTTGTTTAAGAATCTGGTCTTTAATCTGTTCCTTTAAAGCATTTTTTGTCACTAAATCAATTTTCTTGTTGAAAACATTTTCCAAGAATAATTCCAAGGTGAAGAATTTCCAACCAATTGGCTTCTCTAGTTCTATCAATATATCAATGTCACTTTCTTCTGTGTTGGAATTGTCAGAATAAGACCCAAATAAACCAATTTCTTTTACAGCATAATCCTTGTAAAGCATTGGTTTCAATTCAGTCAGTTTGGATAATATTTCAGTCTTTGTAATCATAGTCTAAATATAATCATTTTATACATACTTACTTTCCGTTTGTTTCCTAGCATTAGGCCCAACTTGTTTATATACGGAACTATTCCGTCTATCAGCTTATTCCGGTAATTTAAACATTTTATCCAGAACCGCGATTTTCACATAAAAACAAACATTTTCCGGCAATTCATTATTTTTTCTATTATAAGTGCGGCCGCAAACCAAATCTTATTTTGATCATTGTACATGCTGAGTGACGGTTTGTCGGGGGACAAACCATGGATGGGGCAATTCATTATCTTTTCTATTCCGGCTATACCACATCGGCAAATCAGTGTGACACCTGATCGCCGGCATATTTTCCGGTCAAAACCAATGATGCCTGAATGATTACCATTTGCTATCTTGTCTGTTGTGTATCGTCTGGCGCTACACTCAGCTTAAAGCACGGATTATCACAGAGGGGGTTATTTCAAGCTGATTTGAATGTTGGGGTTGATCTTCAATAGCTCATTAACAAGTTCAATTTTGTCTTTGGGGGAAATGATCACAGAGTCCCATTTCCCATATTTCAGCTGGATTCTGTCAAGAGATGGAGCAGGTGATGCTATCGGGTTTCTGGTGCTGCTTATGGATTTGATTTTTGAGATTTCAACTACAGAGTTATAAAGAAATCCACACTTAATCAGCAGCTCGTTCCTATCGTTAATTTGGTATTTCGTAGAGAAGAAAATGTGGAGTATGAACGAAGTAACCGGCAACATGATTGCCACCATAGTTAAAGTTGCTTCAATGGGAGACCCGGTAATAACCGGCAACAGCGTAATGGCAACGAGTAACGCCAAAACCGGAATAAGAATTCCGTATCCAACCTTAGATTTGAATTCTTTCATTGTTCGAATATTTATGTTTTGCAGTCATGCCCAGCTACTGTATACACAGAACTTTTCCGCATAACAACCTATTACGGTAAGTTAAATTTTTTTTTTCAAGAGTGTGATATTTCCATAAAACAAAGTATTGGTAGCGTTTCACCATTTTTGCTGTTCTGGCTTTACACAATGAGATATTATTGGAGCGCATGAACACGCGTGACATCTGATATGGCTCAGGTCGTGGCTTGATATATGCCTGTGGGTGGCAGCATGGTAATTATTTGAACCTATCGAATTTTAATTACCGACAGGTCATCCAGCAAATATTCTGATTCTGCAACGGGATCGTCGCCCCCCGGCAACGGTGGCTCCGGATCTTCATTCGGGGTCTTCCGATTGGGCAAATCGCGGTACGGGCCGGTTCGGAAAGACATCCGCTCCACAGATTTTACGGCTTCAGCCAGTTGAAAACCGCTTGCTGCCGGCTTGCCATCAATCCAGACAGAATAATTCCCATAAGGATGTGCCTCTACCTGTATTTTAATGGTCGCCCATGATTTTTCACTAAATTTTCCAATAATTTTCCTTTCGCTACCATTCATGGCGGTGATGTTCTTTTGTGCATCCAGGCTGATCCTGACCGGCCTGTTGCCATACCTGTCAGCAAGGTCTATTTCAAATGGTTCGTCCGTTACTTTTTGTGCATTGATGCGGAATGAGATTTCGCTTTCACTTGCTTCTTCAAAAACACGGATGGCCCTTGCATAGTCATAGGGATCTTTGTCTTTCAGGCGAATGCAGGTATTATTTTGCTCTTTTACCAGATCCACCGTTGCCCAGAGCGGGCTGTAGATATTCCAGTCAATAATTGCTTTGCCCGGCTCCATATCCTCAAAGTCATCCTTTACATTTCCCTGGATTTTATACATAATTGGCACGGGCACCCGGCTTACCCACATGTCTTCCTTGTTCATGCTGTAGGTGAGCCACATGTCATCGCCGGGCGGGTTGCCATTGCCTTCCACAATTCCACGAACATAACAGGGACCGAAATCTTTCCATCGTCCAAAAAAGCGCCTCGGGGGTACCTCGCCTTGCACCAGCAGCATATCATCGTAAATGATGCCGTCATCGCTGGATATCAGAATGAGCGGATAGCGGTACTCATCCAATTCAATGGGGTTGTAACTGATGGCGTAGCGGCCATCATCGGTATGCTGCCCCCACATCTTGCCTCCTGCCATGATCAGGGTGGGTGATTTCACAGGTCTGGAAAAGGTATTTCCGCTGTCATCCGACAGACCACACATCGACCGTTTCCAGAGTGCCACCACCTTGCCATCTTTGCGGTGATAATATGACAGGGCAGAGCGTGCCTCGTAATTTTCATAAAATCCATCCAGTCCACGGTCCTCATCCCACCATTGGCGGGTCATCAGCTTATCCGCGAGCAATTCATCGCAGGCATTCACAAACCCCTGGTCTTTGGATGATTTGTAGAAAGGAAAACCGGTATTCGACGCATCCCAGTTGGTGTGGCTGCTGTACCTGATGAAATAGATGGGGCCCAACTGTCCATCTTTGTAAATCTCACGAACAACCCTGCCGATGCCTCCTTCCATAAACGGGTCTTCCGAATGTGCGTAAAACGCCAGCGTGAGCAGGCGGTCATCCTTGGAAACATAAAAGCCCATGCGCTGATGCATCATGTAGCCGGTGTAGCCTTCCGGAATTTCTATGCCTTGGGGCGCCTCGTACTGTGGAAAAATCACCTGCGGTTTGCTCCAGTTTCTGCCGTCGGGCGAGGTGACCATGAGCGTTTGCCCGGGAGGAATGTGCTCATCAACGGGGTTGCTGAGGAACTGCTGAAAAAAGGTGCCGTTCCAGTACGCAAGGTTAGAGGCGTGGTTGTAGGTCCATCCGAAGCCGTCACTCATTTCAGGATGTGTGCGGTTTACCCGAACGGTTTGCCTGCTTTCGGTCCCGATCGCATATCTCAGCCGGCCTTCATGCACATTGGGATCAATCGATATGCCACCGATGTAGCGCACGGGTTCGTTTACAGAGCCAGTCTGTGCAATCAATGTACTATTTGTTAAAATGTAAAATGCAGATGCAACGATGAAGTACCTCATTATCTTTTGTCTTTTATGATCCAAATCTCCGACACCTGTGCACCGCGCTCAGCTTCTCCGCAGGTCCAGGTAAATACCACCTTACCGTCTTTCAGGGCTTCCGACGGAATGGGAAATTCATAAACAGGCTGGATACCGGTCCGAATAAAATCATGAACCAGGATGCCATCGGCCATCATTTTCATATTCGATCTGAACCGGCCTGTGTAGGCAATCCTGATGGTGTAGTCAGCATTTGGATCCAGATTTTTGTACTCAATCTCCAGAGGTTGATCGTACAGCGCTGTCACCTGGTTCATCCATGCCATGGGCGAGGCATCGCCCTCGAATCCCTGAGCAGTAATTTCATGCACCCATTCGGTGTCTTTCAATCCTACACCAAAACTTACCCGTGGTGTTTTCAGGTTGCCCGGGTCAGCCGATAAATCTTCCCTGAAGATGACCCGCTCCCAGGCGGCCGGATTCCCAAAATTATCATAAAAACCGCCTGCGCCCGGATTGGTTCGGTTCAGGATTCCCTGGATGATTATAATTTTCTGATCATCGCTGAGGGCTTTTTCAGCCTTAGTCAGTTCGGAATAAATCCAGGCTACATCATTGAGCGGATTGTCTATATTATCCAGGAAGTTACCTCTGCCACTCATGGCGTTGTGCTTTTTGATGGTGAGTTGGGCACCAATACTTTCGAATAATTCATCCGCGAGGATATAACATCGCTGCTTGAGGGCCTGCTCTATGGGATTTTCCCAGGCCTGTGCCAGTGTTGATTTGCAATCACCGATTGCTTTGCCGATTCCCACTGCCTGGTAATTTGCCAATAATGACAAAGCCTGCTGCTCCAGCCACGTTTCATAAACCAACCGCTTTTGAACATATGCATCGTAATAAGCCCTGAGCAAACCCATCTGATACCTATAGTTTGCTTTTACCGCCGGCGATGCCCGGTTTTCGATTTCCTGCCATTGCATCAGGGTGTTTTGCACATGCTCATTGGTCAGAAGCGGCCCGCGAATATTTTGCTCCTGCGCCAGCATGCCCAGTGCAATTTCTTCCGTGAGGTCGGGATCAATAAAAAATCTGGCGTAATCGCGCAAAGTCTCTATGACAGGCGTTTCAGAATTCCAGTCCTGATCGCTCCAGATAAATTTGTTGACATCGTCGTTGGTACCCTCAGAGTAAGACAAACTGCCATTTGCAAGGTGCGCCAGCGCATTGTGAATCATTTTCTGGTCGTTTGGTCTGGGATTGATGCATTCCCTGCCTAAAGTAATGGCATATGCCAGATCCCATTTTGGTATGGGGTATTGTGAACTCAGACTATGTGTAATATCAGGGTACCTGCGAATGGGCATCTCTGGTCCAATAATTTTTCTAATGTCTTCGAGAGGCATTTTTACCCATGGCCCAAAAACGACTCCTCCGAGCCAGTCGTAGCGCCGGTTAATGTGATAAAAGAATCGGTCGAGCCATTCTGCTGTGGGCCGGAATACCTGTGGAGAAACCCATATTTTGGCTGACGGGTGATATTGATGCAATATGCCTGCGACCTGCCCAAGCCAGGAGAAAAGTTCGTCTGGTTCCAAATCGCCGGGGTCGCCACCGGGAACAAACAGGTGATCAAGCCGCGGCATAGCAGCAAATACCTCATGCCTTTCATCGATCTCTATTTTAACAGAATCCGGCTGCTGGTAATTCTCGCCCATATTTGGGTACCACATCCATACATCGAGATCGTATTCATCACAAATCCTCGACTGCTCGCGGATCATGTCAATGGCCGGAATTTGCATATGCACACTGGTGAAATCGTCATCGGTGCGCGGCGGCATAATCTCAATGCTGTTGGCGCCAAAAATGGCCAGTTCGCGGATATACTGATCAAATTGCGCGACAGACCATGCATCATAGCTGTTGGTTTTGGGTCTGTAACCCAACTGGTGACCACGGATTTCATACGCGGGTGTAGATGATATTTTTAAACCGGAAGGCACAAGGATCTCCTTTTCTCTCATTTCCATCTGGCGCAACAACTTACCAATCCCATAAAGTGCGCCACGCTTGCCTCTGGCAGAAATGATAATTTTTTGTTCTTCACCCATCACCGCCAATTGATAGCCTTCGGCGCCGGGAGTTTCCGGTTGCCTCAAAGCACTTTGATACGGTTCAGGCAGGGTTTTCAGTCCCTGCTCCAGAGTAACGATGATTTGCGGTACACCAATCTTACCTAACCTTTTTGAATTGCTGATGGCGATGCCACTTCTTTTCTGAATTTCTTCCTGCAGCACCTGAGTCACCTTCGATAGTTCCGAAGCATCCTGCCTGGGAATATATATCGTAGCTTCAGAGAAATTAAACCAATCTCCGGATGCGGCAAGGCCAGGACGCCATGAAAGTAATAATAACAGGAAGATGAATTTTGATAATATCGCTTTTTTCATAACCATGGATTTAAAATTTAATGACGAAGATTTGTTTGACAAAGGCTCCTGAAGCATCCGCAACAGGGCGGCTGTACGCGATTGTTTTGCCATCGTGGGAAATAACCACATCTGCCGGCGGAATTTCTGTCGGCCTGGTTAGCACTGTATATTTTTCTGTTCCGGTTTCCTGTACAATGATGCTGTTGTTCCAGACATAGCATATTGTTTTTCCATCAGGAAACCATCTCACACCACTCTGCACATCCGATGGATAATAAGTTTGTTGCTCCGGTTTGCCACCGTATGGCGAAATGGTGAATATTTGCCGGATTCCATTAGCGTCAAAAGCCCGGTAGGCCAGCAAACTTCCATCCGGTGCGCTGCGAACAATGCCCAAACAACCGGGATGATCTGACCCGGCAGTGTGCGTAAGCCTGCGCTGTATGGTTCCGGCAGGCGGGGCAGGCATTGAAGTTGCAGTTCCTTGCAGCGGGCCGTATTTTCCGGCAACGGTAATATCATCCGGAATATCAACAATAAACACTTCATCGGCATCTTCGCCGTTGGAATTTTTAACTGTTCCGATGAATGCCCTGGCGATCTGCCTGCTGCCGTCTGACTTCAGGTAGCCATTTGTCCCGACCCAGCTATCGCCTGCAGCCCGGCTTATCTCATCGCTCCCCGGTTTAGGATTTGCCGTCACCTGCACGACGATTACACTGAACCAATCACCGGAAAAGTTTTCTCCGTCAGCATCCTGCATCACATGGACAGCGCCGATGTTTTTCGAAACACCAATGGTGCGCAGATTGTGAACTTCTCCCGTTTCATCTTCCAATTGTTTCAGAATGGCATCGTTGTAGGTGTAGCCGATCCAGTTGCCGTCACCGCTCCACTCATGGCGGTGGGTGCCACCTCGCAGTGCTCCCAGCGTGAACGGTTCTGAGATATTTCTTGCATCCATGAAAATGGGCACACCCGGATTCGCATCCTCAACAATGACCCCCGATCTACGCCATTGCTGGTAAGGATTTGATTCCGTAATGCTCAGCAGACCATGAATGAATACCACTTTATTTTCGGTATGACTGTAGCTGACCGCACCGATACCGGGGCCAAAATCTTTGTTCTGAGGTAATTCGTAAAGCACTACTTTTTCGCCTGTGCGAACATTTACCTTTTCAATTTTGCCATTGGCACCAATGCCGCCCGCTTCGGTGCGGGTGTCATAAACCAGCCACTGGTCGTTGGGTGAAAAATTATCATTATTATCCAGATGGTGGTTGTAGGTCAGGTCGTGGGTAATCTGTATTTCATCCATATATTTTTCAGGTTGACAGGAAAGCAGCACCATGATAATTGACAATGTAAAAATGATTTGCGTTTTCATGTGATTCAATATAATAAAAGTCCCGTCAGCCTCCGGACAAATCTGTTTTTGTTATTTGTCATGGTATTACATTTGCATATTTCAAGGTTTCAGTGAGCGTTTGTATTCCTCTCTGTTCGTTGATTTTAATCGTATTAGCTCCAACGGAGCGTCAACAATAGTCGTGGGGCAAAGCCCTGCGATATGGTTATATTTCATTTTCAAAGCCCTGAAAGGGCGGGATAAAATTGAAGTAACTCAATCCCAAAGGTACCTTTCATCATATTCAACCTCGTATTTTTTAAGAAACATGCAATACTCCTCACGGAAAGTTTTCCTTGAATGGTGATCCTCCTGATTGCTAATATAATTCTTTACAACCTCGATTTCTTTTAGATATACTGAAAACGCACCATATCCGTTTTGCCAGTAAAAATCAGCATATTGATTACCTTTTGTCTTCATCCATTTGGAAGAGTGAGCTTTGGTTTCTTCTATCAATTTCATAAGAGCTATTTTTCTTGATAACAGGCAAAGTATATATATGTGGTCTTTATATCCTCCAATGATGATTGGGTTGCATTCTAAATTTTTACATATACCTCCAATATATGCACACAACTCCTTTTCAATTAGTTTATCAATGAAAGGCTGTCTGTTTTTTGTTGAGTAAATGACATGAATGTAATTCTTAACTAATGATTGAGGCATTGCACGATTTATTGCGCCCCTTTGGGGCTTATTACTACAAATAATCTATAGCTCAGGGCGATGCCCTAAGCTATAGATTATGCTCCTTTGGAGCTAAAATACCAATATTTCTAAACCGAAAATCAAGTACTTTTCTAAACAAAATCATCAGGGAAATGGAATCTACTTCGATAGTACTCCCATTAGACTTGTAAGCGAGTCTAAATGAACCGCCATTAATTTACCGGAGCGCTGATTACGCCGAGATATCTTCCCATCCAGTACGGCAGCAGCCAAATGTCGCCGGCACTGTGCTCTGAAACACCATTCCCATGCGTTCTGTCGAGTCTGAACATATTTCCGTTGTGCCGCTGTACCGGCCGCTCATCGGGAGGCAGCACTTCTGTGATGGTCTGATTCCTGAAGTTCGGTTCCATAAATTCGATGTCCTTCCTGTGGCTGTTCATGATCGCCCAGTCTATCAGGTCCATGGGATGTTCCTGAAGATACCAGATAGCCTCATCCAGATCAAACTCCGGTACTCCTGTCAGTGCTGTCATGATGTTCCACGCGCCTTCCTTTTCGGGGCGCTCGATCTCCCAGTGATCAATGATGGCTTCCTTAAACATCTGCTTTAGTGAGTCATTAAAGGCATAGCGATACAAACCCCAGTATCCGACAAAATACATTTCGTCATCAGAGTGATTCCAACTGCTCGAAAGCATCTTACTCCAGTCATCAGCATCATCCGGGGCCACACCGATTTCGCTCATGGGTCGCATCAGGTTTTCGAGGTAACCGTGCTCATTCATGAGTTCGAATGCCTTGTCTTTATATTTTTCCTTACCTGTAAAGTGATAAGCCGTTTGCAACATGCCTACAATATTAGAGGAGTTGATTTTGCGGTCGCCAATCATTAATGGAAATCTGTTTACATAATCCGGATGCCATTTGCCCCAGGTAGTCGGTTTGCCATCAAAATCGACCAGGTACATATCATTTTTCACGATGTGACTCATGAGTGTGTCGATCAGATCGATGGCTCGTTGTTGTAATTCCTTCTGATCATTAAAAAGTTCTGCCATGGCTCCAAAGGCAAATATATGCCCGATGGCTTCATCACTGCTTGTCGTAGATTTCCAGTCCCACTCGGGGTCATCGGTATGCTGCCAGCGTTCCGGATCACCCAGCCGCTCGATATAGCCGCTGCGCTCAAACGATCGGGACGGAAAACCCGGCACCGGATTGATGGTATAGAGTCTTTCCATTGCATCGAGTGACTCGCGGCAGTTTTGCAGCGCTTCAGGTGATTTGGTTACGGCATAGCGGAAGATCTCCCCCGCCAGGTACATGGATGTCCACAGGCCATCGTTGTCAGAGTCCACAAGTCTGCCGGAGCTGATATTGCCTTTTTCCATATTCACGAGGCCGGCATTGAACCCAAGCCGGATATGTCGGTCGCGCACCTGTTTTTCGTAGTACATCGCCTTGTCGTGCAGGGTCATTTCTTCAAACATAATCCGGCCAAGTCCCTGGTCTGTAAGAATTAAAACCGAATTATCGGTTGCCCCTGAAATATTCAGCACTTGATTTCCCGGCAACCAGCGCTCTCCGTAGTAATAGTTGTACTTACCGTCGTTCCTGAGCATAAATGCGCCTTTGGTGGAGCCAAACCACAAACTCCCGCTTATCTCTTCGACAGCGGTAATCTCAGTCCAGGGTAGTTTGCGTTTTATATCGCCCGATTGCTTTCCTGATGATTTATCAATTTCTAAATAGCCATCATTTGTGCCGATAACGATTTTATTGCCCGATATGGCAAAGGACGTGAAACCCGTTCCGGTAAATACCTGCTCGGGCTTTCTGTTCTCCGGCTTGAATTTACTTAACGAACCCGAACCGAGCAGCCAGTAAGTATTGGTCGCCGCATCATGCTTTATATCCAGAACTTCGCTTACACTTTTTCCCTGCCAGGCTACCTTGTCGTCAGACAGGAATTCAAGTGCGCTGCCGTCACTTATCAGAAAATCGAAATTTTTACCCGCTGCGAAAACCCGTGCTTTTTTCAGGCCATGCCTTATGAAAAGCTTTCCTGCCCAGGCATTGCTCAGCACCGCTACGTCATCGAGATATACAAACTGATCTTCAACGATTGCCATATCCCTGATCTCTTTATCAGTGAGTGGTCTGTATGTTCTGTCCTGGATCATTGTGCCCGGGTAAAGAAATTGTCCATCGTGCACGCGCAGCAAGCCCTTATCGGAAAGCGCCTGGATGACGCCATTGCGATCCATATGGACTTTACTCAGCTTTTGATCGTCTGAAGCCTTGTAATACTTGATACTATAATCCTGAACATAAGGTACGTCCTGATAAACCGGTTGGCTTATCGATGCTTTTTCGCCGGAAGGCGCAGCGCACTGCATCATAAAAATGCTTAACCCAAAAAGTGAGCTTAAAATGGTTTTCTTCATGTTTTAAAAATTTTGAAAAATTGAAATGATCTATGACATGCTCGATTTAGTATGTCAAATGCGATTTGATGATTGACTTACTTTTACTATCATGAAAATGCCGGAGTAAATTCTGATTTATGTTATGCTTTTATTACCTCATGATGGAAAAAACAGGCTATTGATTTGCCTGGACTGCAGACAATATTTTGGTCTTTTACGGAATTGATGCGCTCTTTCAGGGCAAAATGAATAAACCGATGTCATCAGTAAATTCGTCATCAATTAACTTTTCGTTAAGTATCAAAGAACCTTTACCCTTAAGTATTCCCGAATGCCATAGGGGATTTTGAGAGATTTTGCATCATTTAACCTGAAGCGGTTTCTTTTTTTAAAAATAATTTTGCCGACTGGAGTTTTAATCATTTTTAAGATTCTAATAATAGCGAAGCCGAACCATCAGTGGTTTTGAGATTTTGCCATATGTACCCTAAAAACACCAATTATGAGAATTGCTATTCTGTTTTTTACGCTAATTATCCAGTGCTGCTTTGTTGCAGCTCAAACCCAAACCAATAATATAATCGTTGACCAGTTTGGCTATCTGCCCGATGCTCCCAAGGTCGCAATCATCAAAAACCCACAAACAGGTTCTGATGCAGGCAACGCCTTTACACCGGGAAATAGTTACGCTTTGGTCAATGCTTCAACCGGGGACAACGTGTTTACAGGCAGTCCGGTCGCCTGGAAAAATGGCAATACAGATCCCTCATCAGGCGATCAGGTCTGGTGGTTTGACTTTTCTGAAATCACTGAGACAGGCACCTATTTCGTCCTGGATATTGAAAAAGATGTCAGGTCTTTTGAGTTCAGCATAAATCCTGCCGTGTACAACGAAGTTTTAAAACAGGCAGTGCGCACGTTTTTTTATCAAAGAGCCGGATTTGCCAAACAAGCGCCATATGCTGAAATAGGCTGGGCAGATGGCGCGAGCCATATCGGAAATTTGCAGGACAAACAAGCGCGCCTTTACAACAGAAAAAGCGATGCCTCGACCGAGCGTGATTTGAGCGGTGGATGGTACGATGCCGGCGACTATAACAAATACACCAACTGGACGGCTGACTATGTAATCGGGATGATGTACGCGTATATCGAAAATCCAGATGTCTGGACCGACGATTATAATATTCCCGAAAGTGGCAACGGAATCCCTGATTTACTGGATGAGGCCAAATGGGGTCTGGATCACCTTACCAGATTGCAGAATGAAAACGGCAGTGTATTGAGTATAGTGGGTTTGTCGCATGCCAGTCCGCCCTCAGCAGCCACCGGACAGAGCCTGTATGGTTCGGTGAATACCTCTGGTACGCTGACAACTTCTGCCGCATTTGCACTGGCCTCCCCGATTTACAGGTCTCTGGGTATGGATGAATTCGCAGATGATATGCTGGCTCGGTCAATTGACGCATGGGATTGGGCTGACGAGAATCCTGATGTCATATTTAGAAATAATGATGATGCTTATGGCTCAAAAGGCCTTGGTGCCGGCCAGCAGGAGGTAGATGACTACGGACGCCTGACAAAAAAAATTCAGGCGGCATGCTTTCTATTCGCCGCAACCGGCGACACAAAATACCGGGATTTTGTGGATGCCAACTACACCGAAGTCAATATGATGCAGTGGACATTTGCTTTTCCATTTCAGACAGAAAACCAGGACATGCTGCTTTACTATACCACCCTTGATGGCGCAACAGAATCAGTGGCAGAGCATATCCTCACGACATACAATACCTCTATGATGAACACTGCGGATAATTATCCTGCTGTCCAGAATCAAACAGATCCATACAGGGCACATATCAAAGATTACACCTGGGGCAGCAACAATACGAAAAGCAAGCAGGGCAACATGTTCCTCAATGTGAGCAGGTATAGCGATGGTATCCTGACAACGCAGCAAACCCGCGATGCGGCAGTTGGTTTTGCCAACTATATTCATGGTGTAAACCCCCTGAGTTTTGTCTATTTATCCAATATGTTTAAACATGGTGCAAAAAAGGGTGTCACAGAATTTTTCCATGCCTGGTTTGCAGAGGGTTCGCCAAAGTGGGATAAAGTCGGAGTATCGCAATTCGGACCTGCCCCGGGATTCCTGACCGGAGGTGCCAATCCTTCCTACAACTGGGATAGCTGTTGTCCCGGAAGTTGCGGTTCGGCGGCAAACAACAATGCCTGCAATGCAGTGGACATCACACCGGTTTTGAATCAACCAAGACAGAAGGCATATATGGACTTTAACAATTCCTGGCCGCTCAACTCCTGGTCGCTTACTGAAAACTCCTGCGGGTATCAGATCAATTACATCCGCCTGCTGGCGAACTTTGTGAATCCGGAATACGATTGCAACGGCGACCCTGGTGGTGCTGCATTTATTGATATTTGCGGCAATTGCGCAGGTGGCAATACCGGGATCCCTCCGGCACTTTCTGATGCTGAGTGCAGTTCCGTCATTCTTTCTAATGCGGATATCCAAATCAAATCCGGCATCAGAATTAGCCCAAATCCGGCAAAAGGAGACATTCAGATAGTCATGGATGATGAGAAAAAATATTCCTTATCAATGATTGACCAGTGCGGCAGAGTAAGTTTCAGACAAGAAGCTGAAGGGAGCTACACGCTGCCTTCCGGTGTCTTGCCTCCCGGGCTTTACTTTGTTTTAATAGAAAAATCAGGCATGGTGTGGGCAGATAAGCTTATTGTGCAATAAGACAGCGATTTGAATAATTTGTATCGATCAAGCCGTCAGATAAACACTCAGGTGAGCATCAAACTACGATACAACGTCATTTTGATGAACAATCCATGGGGATGAATTCTCCAACCGCTGAGACAGGGAGACGCAGCGAGTCTGATCATATAAATTTTTACACTTCGCGCCTTAGCGTCTTTGCGGTTTATTTCAGACCACATCTCAATTTATATTTAAATATAAACCAGTATTTCATCCGGGATAAGAGTTTATTTGTGCAATCGCTGAGACGCAGAGACGCAGGGTTTGCGGATGTTGAAATTATATAATCGCCATCAACAGGAATCTGTTTATCTATTCTTTTCCAGGTGGGATAATTGCTCATAGTACTCATTAAAACTGGAAAGACATTTTTCTGCAAGATTGTGATTGCCATTTTTAACGCCGGTGTCATATAGCTCTCTCAATATAAAAAGCTGTAAGCGAGCTTCATTGTCAGAAAAGTTATTCTTATTGCTCAAATATCGAAGCCATTGAATTGCCTGATCTGACAGACTGTCCGCAAGATCCAAGGCTTCATCTGCCCTTTGGAGTCTGAATAGTAAATCTATAATGCGAAGATGGGAGATATCTGCATTTATGTTTTTCCCCATAAGGTTTTCAAGCACAAAATCCAGCACCTCACCAGCCTTTTGTTCCTCATGCCTGTCGAGCAATGCATTGGAAAGAATGTGATAATTTGATTTTGTAGCCTGCAATATCCTGAGCTGGTAATCCTCATAATTATAGTAGATTTCCGGATTGCCGAGGTCGCCATAGATGGATTTTTCCATTATATTTTCATACAACCTGTCCACATCTACGCCACCTTCACCGTCAAGTTGAACGGGCAGTAACCGATATACGTGGCCTTCCTGCAAAACATTTCTTTTTATGTTGAGTGACACGGCATTGAGTGACGTTATGTTGAAATAAATGGGCCGTTTCCAATTGCTATTTGCAACAATGTCCAGCACCATCAGATTGCTTTTCTCCAGGTAATTTCCCCGCCATGTAATCTCGAATTTTTGAGGGATGTTGCTGTGAAATTCCTCAGGAACCAAGCCTGATTTTTTCATTGATTCAACATCAGTATTCAGGAAAAAAGTTTTAGAAGGCAGGGAATTGTAGGTTGATCCTCCGGCCATGGAAACCCGGATCGCCGGATTTTCTTCCTTTACCAGGCTCATGAATTTCTTTAAATCTATGGCACCTTTGATATTCTGATGGGCGGCATACGGCAATAAATCATTCAAACCACCTTGCCGATAATGCCGGTTTTCCAGCGATATCGGCAATGGATCCGAGTCATACATCCGCCGCTTCATCTGATCGATGTACCAGTCGCCATTGAAATAGCTCAGCACAATGACGCGGACATCGGTTCGGAAGCCTTCCACTTCCTGCACATACCACAATGGGAAAGTATCGTTATCCCCACCTGTGAAGAGAATAGCGTTTGGCGCGCAGGCAGCCAGGGTGTTGCGCGCATGATCGATCTGCAAAGTTCTCCCCGATCGGTTGTGGTCGTCAAAACCCTCAGTCAGCATCAGGGCCGGCGCCAGCAAGATTAGCAAACCCGCATATCTGATGGCAGGATGCCTGTTGAAATGTGTGGTTAAAAATTGAATTATCCCCATAGCCCCTAAACCGCACCATAGCGAAAACGCCAACCAGGAGCCAACGTAAATATAATCGCGCTCACGGGGTTCGTTGGGTGGGGCATTGAGGTAAAAAACCAGAATTAAGCCCATGAAAAGAAAAAACAACATAACTGCCCAGAAATCCCCTCTCTGTTTCCGGTATTGATAGAAAATACCCAAAACGCCCAGCAGCAATGGCAGAGAAAGAAAATTGTTTCTTGCTTTGTTGGCTTTAACCACATCCGGAACCTCTCGCCAAACATCCAAAACGCTCAACCAGGCATCGTGCTGCCTGTCGCTTGCCCTGCCAGAAAAATTTAACATAAGGTACCTGAAATACATATGTCCGAGCTGGTATTGAATCAGGAATTTCATATTATCCACAAAGCCTGGCTTTTGGCCTTCTTTTAGGCCCGTCCATGCGCGATAGGTGGCGATATGCTCCGGTTGGCTGCTGTACATACGCGGCAGAATAGTACTTCCGCTTTTTTCATAAATGTATTCTGTCTTATGGTCTGTCACCATATAATGATCATCCATTTTGGCATAAACAGGCCGCCCCTTGCGAAAAGACTCAACTTTGGCGGTGAAATTCTGCCCGTAAAAAAGCGGGCGGCCACCATATGATTCTCTTTTAAGATAAGATGTTAGCGTGATCAGATTTTCAGGATTATGCGAATCGATCGAGGGGTTGGCTTGCGACCGGATGATAATCATAAAATAGGACGAATAGCCTATGAGAAAATACATTAAACCCACCAATACCACAGCCATGGATTTTTGCCGCTTTTTGATGCTCCACCGGTAGAGAAATAACCCCGCAGCGATCAGCAATAAAATGAGGCAAATCGCCCCGGAATAAAACGGGAGACCCATCTTGTTAACAAAGAAAATATCTGCGCGGGTCATAATTTCCGGCAAACCGAATAGAATGATGTGATTGAGAAATAAGATGGCAGCCGCACCCGCCGCGAATACCAGCATAAGGTTTTTAAACGAATATCCGTTCAAGTGAAAAATTATGATGGCAGCACAGGCCGGCAACACAAGCAAACTCATCGGATGCACCCCAATGGAGAGTCCGAGCATATAAAATATGAAGATAATCCACCGCGCACGGATGTTGAAACCTGGTGATTTTTCCCATTTTAAAATAGCCCAAAACACCAAGACTAAAAAAAATGTCGCCATGGCATAGGTTTCCGCCTCCACCGCCGAAAACCAGAATGAATCTGCAAATGCAATGACCAGGGCTCCGGTGATTCCTGATAAAGTCAGGGTGAAGTTATCTGCATTAGGTTTTATTTTGCGACCAAGCATTACCACTGTCCAGAATGTGAACATTACAGTAAGTGCGCTGCTGAGTGCCGAGGATGTGTTAATCCAATAGGCTACCTGCAGCCGGTCGCCAAAAGCCAGGAAAGAAAATATGCGGCCAATCATAAGAAAAAGTGGCGCTCCGGGGGCATGAGGCACCTGCAGCTTATATGCGCAGGCTATAAACTCGACACAGTCCCACAGAGAAGCCGTTTCCTCCAGGGTACGCAGAAAAACCAGCAACGAAACTAAAAAGACGGCCCACCCGGCAAGCAATATGCGCCACTGCGACTTCCATCCCTTCACATCAATTGTTCCATAAAAAATGGCCAAAACACCAAGTGAAAAACCGCCAATAATGAGCAAAGGCGCCACTGTCAATGCCAGTGGACCATACCCATGTGGTGCAGGTTCAAGTTTCATCAGCAGAAAGCCCAATGCCAAAAGGAAAAGGCTCACATAAAGGATTAATGCATTTTTCTTTTCAAATAAATTCATATTAAGTGGAGTTTAGTCAATTCAGATTTCATAAATGCTGTACATTTCAATCGATTCGCACATTAGCACTGGCTGATTTACCTGTTGAAAAACTGCCCGGGTACAGTCCGCTGCATATGCCCATACAATCTTACCGCTGCGGTTGTCACGAAAGGTTAAATACCTGTAAAAAAGTGTTAATGAAATGTTAAAAAATTATATGCCAGGAGTTTAAGTTTTTATATTTGTAGAATGAGAAGAAAAAATCTCCGGCAATTAATCTTGTTTGGATCCTTCGTATTGGTGGGCTTACTTATTGTCCAGGGCTACTGGCTTAAAAGGGCTTTTGACATTGAAGAGCGGCAATTTAACCATACCGTGCAGATGGCGATGAAGCATGTTGCCGATTCGATCGTTGCCGACCGTCCGGGTACGGAAACCGGCGACATACATGTCAGGCAATTGTCGGGAAAATTCTTCTTTGCCGAACTCAATGCCGCCGTTGATCCTGAAGTTCTGGACATTCTAATTCAAAAGGAGTTGGCCATTCGCCGGATCAGGGCAGATTATGAATTGGGAATTTACCGGGCTGACGACGACACACTTGTTTATGGGCAGTATATTCCGGCAACCATACAATGGCAGATCGACCAGCCTGTTCCACACACCCCGATGGATGGTGAAAAACGTAATTTTGCCATATTTTTCCCAAATAAGTTTTCTGTCATCGCGGGGGAGATACATATATGGATATTTTCAACCGTGGTATTGTTGCTCATGACTGCTTTTTTCGTCTATGCCATGCTCAGCCTGCTGAAAGAAAGAAGACTTGCGGAAATCAAGGAAGACTTCATCAACAACCTGACACATGAGTTTAAAACTCCCATCGCCAATATAGAGTTGGCAAGTGAAGCCCTGAAAACAAACCGGATTCCGGACGGAAAACAGGAGCAGTATTTCAATATCATTTACGACGAGAACAAGCGCCTGAAAACCCAGATGGAGCGCATACTTCAATTGGCCGGTTTTGATCATAAAGCATTAAATCTGGATCTGAAAATCGTGAATGTGCACCATCTGTTGCAGCGGCTTACTGCCAGCATTGGAGTGCGCATAAAAGAAACTGCCGGCGTGTTGAATATAGACCTGAGTGCCACTAACCCAAATATACTAGCCGATGAGTTTCACCTCTCCAATTTGGTTTACAACCTTCTTGACAATGCGACAAAATTCTGCAAAGACCATCCTGAAATTATCATTTCCACCCGCGACGAGAAGGAAGGGCTGCTCATCTCCATCCGGGATGCCGGTATTGGCATAGGTAAGGAATTTCAAAAGCAGGTATTTGACAGGTTTTTTAGGGTGCCTACCGGCGATGTGCATAATGTAAAAGGCTTTGGGCTGGGGCTGAGTTATGTGAAAACTATTGTGGAGGCCCACAGGGGGAGCATCTTCCTGCACAGTGAGCCAAACCGCGGCTCTCGCTTCGATATTTACCTGCCTGCACAGTAAATGTGTAGCAAGTTCAAAATTCTGCTTGTCGAAGATGACGAAAACCTGGGGTTGATGCTGAAAGATACACTGGAAATGTCGGGCTATGAGGTGCGGCTTTGCAGGGATGGCGCCAAAGCTTATACTGCTTTTCACAATGAAAATTTCGACCTCTGCATTGCAGATGTGATGCTGCCTTTGAAAGATGGCTTCACCCTGGCTGAAGACATAAGGAAGTACAACCGGAAAATCCCCCTTGTATTTCTTACGGCCAGAAGTCATAAAGATGACCGGGTCAAAGGGTTCAAGCTGGGAGGAGATGATTACATCACCAAGCCATTCAGCCTCGAAGAGTTTCTGTTGCGCATAGAGGCCATCCTGAAAAGGGTATATGACCACCCGAGCAGTGCCGACCAAAAGCAACAACTCAGCATTGGAAAATACAATTTTGATCTCAACAATCGGCAGTTGCTGATAGGTAACAAAAAAATAAAGCTCACCAACAAGGAATCACGGCTGCTTAATATGCTCGCACAGCATCAAAACAAGGTTGTCGAAAGAGATGTGGTCATCAAAACGATCTGGGAAGACGAGGGCTATTTAGCCGTGCGCTCAATGGATGTTTTCATTTCAAAACTCCGGAAATATCTCGCGCTCGATCCTCAAATAAGTATCTGCAACCTCCATGGTATCGGCTATCGGCTTGAAGTAAACCCACTGGATTCATGAAGTCTTTTTCCAGTCATGTTCAAGTAATAGCTTGTGATGTTCATGGATTTCTAGTCTTCATTGGCATTAAAATATACTTCCCAGGCCAGTAATCAGATAATCCTTTCTGCTTCCAGACCAGTACTACAAGCAAAGCACCAACACTTTTAATCCTTCATCTCTAATGAAAAACATCATTTTCTATTTCCTTTTTGGTTTGAGCATTTTTATGATGCAGGGCACTGCGCCTTCCGGCGAAAAAGCATCGATAAGCCAGCAGTTTAATCAAGATGTACCCTTATTTCATGCTTTGAGATCCTGCGCTTCTGGAAGAAATCCACCTGCGGCATGAATGCTGTCATGACATTAACATACAAGGCTTCAATTATGATAATTTCCCATTACCCCGAATCAGTTTTTTGCTCAGCGAATTAAACCGTATATAAAGCAGAATCGCTGCGGCAGTAAGCCCGGCGAGCAGACCAATCCACACACCGGGAGCGCCGAGATTAAAGGTAAATCCCAGCATATAGCCAAGTGGCAGACCCACCAGCCAATAGGCGATCAGTGTGATAATGGTGGGAATTTTTACATCCGACATGCCACGCAATGCGCCCAGCCCGATTACCTGTATGCCATCCGACAACTGAAACAAGGCAGCAATAATCAGTAAAACCGCCGCTTGCCCGATCACCTCTGAATCATCGATGTAAAGAGCAGGCAGAAACGTCCTTCCAAATACAAAGGTGATGGCCATCAACGCCATAAACATCGTCACCATAACAAAACTGGTGCGCGCTGCATCGCGCATGGTTTCGTGATCTTTTTTGCCAAGCTGGTTTCCCACCCTGATCGTTGTCGCGGCAGAGATGCCGAGCGCTACCATAAACGTAACAGATGCCATATTGATCGCAATCTGATGTGCCGCAAGCTGCGTTGCTCCCAGCCAGCCGATCATGATGGCCGCAATACTGAATGTCGTGACCTCGAAAATCATCTGAAATGCCATGGGAATGCCAAGCGACAGATTTTTCTTTACGAAATACATGGAAAAATTACCAAAAGTGAAATTTTCCCAATAAACCGCAAAGCGATGGTTGAAATACACAAAAGCAATCATCATAGCAGCCATAATTACCCTTGATATCAGCGTGGCCAGGCCGGCGCCATACAGGCCCATTGGCTCAAAGCCGAGTTTGCCGAATATGAAAATGTAGTTGAAAAGCACGTTCAGCAGATTGGCAGCAATGGTGATGTACATGGCCTGCTTGGTATAACCAAGTCCTTCTGCAAACTGCCTGAATGCCTGAAATGCCATAAAGGGTATCAATGATAGCGCGATGACTTTCAGGTACGGAATGGCCAGCTGAACGATCATTTCTTCCTGCCTGAAGTACCACATCATGTCGTGGCCAAAATAGAGTATTGATGTGAGCAAAACCCCAAAGACCGCATTGACCAGAAATCCGTGTTTCATGATTTCAGTGAGCCTGGGAACATCATTTTCACCATCTGCCTGTGCGGTTTGAGGCGTAATGGCAAAGGACATGCCGATACCCATAACCAGAAAAATCACAAATATGCTTCCAGCAAATGACGAAGCAGCCAAAGGCTCTTTGCCTATCCGCCCCACCATCATGCTGTCGGCAACCTGCACCGTTACCTGGCCGAGATGGCTCAGCATAACCGGGTAGGCCAATAGCAGGTTGGTCCGAAAATGCTTTTTGAAATTCGTGATCAATTTTTTGCTATTTAATCATTTGGCGGGTCCATAGCCGCGAGTCTTTGCAGCAAGGGCGGATGGGAATAGTGAATGAACACAAATGCCGGATGTGGAAACAGATTGCTCAGGTTATCGACCGAAAGTTTTTTAAGCGCATTCTGAAGAAACTTACTGCTGTAGGTGCTCACGGCAAAAGCATCAGCCTCATATTCATTTTTCCTGCTGAGCATATTCATGAAAATACCAATGAAATGGGAAATCGGGGAATAAAGTATTCCAAACGCCAGCAGGTTAAGGTGGATTGCAAAAGTCTCAGCGCCCAATGCCATGGAGATGGCCGGGCTAAAAATGATCAGCGACATGATGAACAGCGTAAAACCGGTCTGAAACACAGACAACGCATACCCGGTAATAATATGTTTTTTCTTGAAGTGACCGACTTCATGCGCCAATACCGCTACGAGTTCTTCAATTGTGTGATTTTTAATTAAAGTATCGAAAAGCACGATTTTTTTCTTCTTACCTATTCCTGAAAAAAAAGCATTGGATTTGGCAGATCTTTTCGATCCGTCGATCACATAAATGTTATCAAGTGGAAACCTGACCTTCCTGCTGTACGCCTCAATGGCTGTCTTGAGATCGCCATCTTCCAAGGGTGTTAGTTTATTAAATAAAGGCAGAATGAGCGTTGTGTAAAACATGTTCATGAACAGGAGGAACAACGAAATGACAACCCAGAAATAAATCCAGAACAAAGGGCCGAAGAGTTCGATGAGCTTGAGCAATGCAAATAGTACCGCACCACCAATGATTGCAGTGAGCAGGTAACCTTTAAGCTTATCGAGCACAAAAGTATTAGCAGTTGTTTTGTTAAAACCGAATTGCTCCTCGATCACGAAAGTGTCATACAACTGAAACGGGATATTAATGATATCAGAGGCCAGCATCAACACGCCGAAAAAAGCCAGCGAGATCAGTATTTCGTGCGAGAAATATTCGGAAACCCACGCATCGAGCCAGCCGAAAAAACCGGTGGCAAGCAGTATAAATGATAACAGAAAACTAAAAATTGATGTGATAAGTCCGAATTTATTATTGGCTTTGGCATAGGCTATAGACTTTTTATACTTTTCTTCATCGTAAATATCCTTTACCTCATCGGGCAATTCCGGCTTCATACTACGGATATTCAGATATTCCAGAATCTTATTATAAAGAAAGTCAATAGATAAAATTACCAGTAACAATATCAATATACTCTTCGCTTCCATCAGGCTGTTGATTTTTGGAGTGCAAAATTAGGAAAAGTGATGGATTAAACGACTTCGCCCTTAATTATTATGGGCATGAAATCAAACAGGATGCTTTGATTTAAAACCTCGGGCAGGGAAGCTGCCGGACATTTTTGGGCGGCTTTCGCGGGTCGCCAAGGAAAAATTCATAGCGGACTGAAACTTCATGCGCGCCGCCGGTGGCGATGCCGAGATTGGATATGGTGTAATCGTAGCTGTAGCCGAGGTGAAGGCCATTGGTTGAAATACCCACAAGCATGATGATTGATTCATGGTTTGAAATGCCCTCAACCGGTTTGAATGGCAATCCCCGGTACCAGGTACCGATTACGAATGGCTCATAAGTAAAATACAACCCGGCATCCAACTGGGAAAACTCGCCCTGAAGTTTGTACAGCATGGTCGGCGTGAGGCTCACTTCTCTGAAACCTCCGGGAAAGTTGAAATCAGTACTGGTGGGCAGCAGAAATTTATAACCCAAATGTCCTGAGAATTTACGATCGAGCCGGCTGTCCCCGGTTATCAACGAATTAACCGGCGTGAGCAGATGGTCGGCAGCAAAGCCAAACCAGAAACGATCTGTGTAAAAAAGCCCGCCTGCTCCAAAATCAAAATAATTGTTCCTGAAGTCGAGGTTATAAATCGGATCGTCGGTTACATCTTTAAATTGCCCGTCAAAATCGATCTGGTCGCCAAAAATCAGGTTGGTTTTATCGACATTTTGCATGGTATAAGAACCAGACAAGCCGGCGCGGAAAGCCAGTCTGTCTGTAATCCGGAGATTATACGCGTACTGAAGATTGACCATATTGGTTTTCAAACCGGCCTGTCCTTCCACATCCGAAAGCAATAAAAGTCCCACTCCGCTATTATATTCATCAAAATAATAGTCAAAGTACCCGGAATACGTCACGAAGTTGGTTGGGTAGGACGGCCACTGATTGCGGTAATTGATACCCGCTCTGGCCAATTCAGCAGAACCGGCGAACGCAGGGTTCAGGTAAAGCGGCGCAGCATAAAACTGGGAAAATTGAACGTCCTGGGCTTTCAGACTCACACTTATACCGATCATCAGTATAATTATTCCTTTTACACGATTCAACATTCAGGATAAATTTTGATATAAAACCATTCAATCGGCTTTAAAGATAAAAATAGGACGACATAAATATACTTTTATTGCATTTTTTATTATTTCTTGCATGACAGGACATTGCGAAGGTTTGAATTAAAACCAATGTAAAACATACGAATATTTGGGTAACTTTCGTA
>CAYZWN010000051.1:0-23737 GCA_964482185.1 uncultured Roseivirgaceae bacterium | reverse complement strand
CCCGCCGCCGCCGACTCCGGGCGTGCGCCGCCCGGACCGACCGCGCCGGGCGTGCGCCGCCCGAGGAGCCGGCGCACGAGCGCGGCCCACCGCCGCTCATCCGGGTAGAAGGTCCGCGCGATCTCCAGGTCGGCCGGGAGCTCGGCCAGCAGCGCCGGATCCCGGGGCCCGTGCAGGAACTCCTCCCGGACGGTCAGCACCACCGGGCGCCAGCCGTGCTCACCCAGATACCTGCAGAACTTGCCCGTGCGATGGCAGCCGATGGCGGCCGAAGGGTAGAAGTGCCGCGACACCACCAGAACCTGGCCTCCCGGGCCGGCGTCGTTCACGTCGTGCGCCGCAACCACGTGATGGGCTTCCCGCGGTTCTCGCGCCAGTCGATCACGTCGAGCCCGCACCGCCGGGCCAACCGGGTGAAGGGCGCCCGCCGTTGATAGCTCAGGTGGATGCGGCCCGAGGGCACGGGCACGCGCCGCGCCTTCCCCGTCAGCTCCAGCACGAGCCCGCCCAACAGGCCGGCAGCACCCGAGAGGGCCCGGCGCAGGCCCGCGGGCGTCGGCGCTGCGCGTCGCAGGAAGCGCAGGTAGAAGGCGGGCTCCTGGAGCATCAGGAGTGCCAGCCCTCCCGGCGGGAGCACGCGCGCGAACTCGGCCAGAGCTTGGTGCGCCGGGGCGTAAGGCAGCACGACGCGGCTGAAGACGAGGTCGACGCTCCGATCGGGAAGGGGTAGCGCGGCCACCGAGGCGCGCAGGAACAGGATCCGTTCTCGGTCCGGACCGGCCAGGGCGCGCGCGATCCGGACACGCGTCGGGTCGAGGTCGAGAGCGATGACGGAGCGGGCGCCGAGCTCCTGGAAGTGGCGGCTGTAGGCGCCGACGCCGCAACCCGCGTCGAGGACGCGCCGGCCCGCCACGGCCTCTCGGAAGCCGGGCAGGCGGCCGGCGAAGTCCTCCACCCTGAGCTGATGGTGGAGCAGGAAACTCGGCAGCAGGTCGAGGCCCAGTGGTGTGGTGCACCAGCCCGCGCGCCGGCCGCGGGCCAGGAGCCCGGCACCGGCGATGCGCTCGAGGGCCGCCTCGCACGCCGCTCCCTCAGCCGGGAAGGGCCAGTCGGGCACGGCAATGTCGCCGTCGGGATCCTGCACGCCCGCCGGCGCGAGCGGCGGCGCGATCTCCACGCCAGGAGTCGCGCCCAGCGCCCCGGCCAGCCAGCAGGCGGCGCGCAGAAGCTCGGGTTCGGCCACGAGGGCCGCCGTATCGTCCTGACGCCGCGCCAACTCGACCGGGTCCCTCATATCTCAGGCGAGCCTACCCAGACGGCGTGCGGCGCCGGTGAGGAGCGCGCCGCCGGGCATCAACGCGCGGCGTGCGGCGGGCAGGAACTCCACGTAGTGGCCGCCGAACTCGTGCTTGAAACGCCAGACGGTGTAGTTCGGGTGGTCGGGACGGGGCTCGGGACCTGGGGCTCCGCCCATGTCGTAATGCCGCCGCCCCTGATCGCGGAGACGGCGCATGATCTCGAAGTGGAGCACCTGGCCCGTCGGCGGAGCGCTGCGCTCGACCAGTGCGTCGGTGGAGGCGCCGAGCTCCCAGCGGGCCAGGCCGACCGCGTCCACGAGCGCCAGGTTCATCAGGTTACCGCGCCACCGGGCGGCGTAGACGTGGAGGTGACCTCGCTCGAAGACCGGTAGCAGCGCGTCGTAGTTGCCGGAAGGTTTCTGGTGGTGGAGCCCCTTGCGGTCGCAGGTCTGCCAATGGGCGCGGCAGAAGAGGCGCAGGTCCTCGGCGCCCGTGAGCCGCACGACCTCCACCCCCTCTCGCTGGCCCTTCCGAACGTCGCGCCGGCACTTCTTGCCAAGCGACGCCAGGAGCGCCTCGTCGTCTCCGGCCAGCTCGTTCACGAAGGTGGAATCGCCGGTGCTGGCCGCCACGTAGCCCCGCCCGGCCAGCATCGGGCGCAAAAGCTCGGCCCAGGCGATCCCGTCCACGGGCATGGCGCCCGGGATGCGGCAACGCACCTCGATCTCCAGGGCGCGCGCCCTGCGGGCGAACGACTCGGCACAGGCCAGCAGGGCGGCCGCGCTCTCGCCCGGACGGGCGAGATCGAGGAGGAGGGCGTTCACCCGGGCCGCGCGCAGGGGGAGCGCCGGGAGCGACTTGAGGCAGAGCGTGGCTCCGGCCACGATTCGGCCGGCTTCGAAAGCGCCGATCGAGTGGAGGGCCCAGCCGTTCGCGCCCCACCAGCGGCGGGAGGCGCTGGTGACGAGGCCACGGCCCAGCGGGTGGGCGGCTACGAAGGCATCCCAGGCGTCGTCCTCGGCCCCGGTCAGGACCCGCAGGTCAGCCGCCGTCAAGCCCCGCTCCGCCGCGCGACGCGCTCGCGGTATTCAGCCAGGGTCGCACCCTCGAAGTTTCCTGCGGCAGCCTCGAATAGGGTCTCCAGGTCCTCGTAGAGCTTCTCGATCTCCGCCTCGCTGACGAAGTTGGGGCTCCCTTCCGCCATGAGCTCCGAGGAGTGGAGCGCGAACTCCACGTAGTCGCGCCCGTCAGCCAGCGCCAGGCGCAGGATCTCCAGCATCTCGGGGAGGTTGCGGCCGTTGGGGCGCAGCCAGTGGATCCACCGGCGGCTCAGCACCCGCCGCACGATGTCGACGCCGCCGAGCCAGCGCTGGATGTGGCTCGCCAGCGCGCCCACGGTCAGGATCGTGACCGGCACCTCGAGCAGCGGGCTCGCGCCCGGCCGGCGGATGTCGTCGAGGTCGAGGAAGTAGGCGCGGTCGGGGAAGTGGGAATAGTCGGGACCGCCCACTCCGTCCGGGTGCCCTCGATGCCGCTGCCAGGAGACGCACGGCGTGACCGTGCAGTCCACCCGGTAGCCCCGCTCCACCAGCATGCGCGCGTAGCGCGCATCGAAAGCCCAGCGCCCACCGCGGTGGCTCAGCATCTTGCAACCGAAGGTCTCCTCCAGCAGGTCGGTGAGCACGTCGATCTTGCGGCGCATGGCCGCCTCGGGGTAGTCGGTCAGGTAGGGGTTGTGGGCGAAGTCGTCGGCGGTGATCGGCTCGAGGGGGGGGTTGTTCCAGGCGTGGAGGTGCATGCCGATCTCGCCGGTGCCGCGCGCCAGCACGTCGCGGGCCAGCTCGCGGAACTCGGCGCTGCGCGCCATCTCGTAGTTCGTTAGGTACGTGGGCCGCAGGCCGTGACGCTCGCACAGCGCCTGGAAGCGCGGCAGGTAGGCTGCGTTGCGTGTGGTGATGGTCTTCGGGGTGGCCCAGAGATTGTCGCCTTCCGTGTCGATCGTGATCAGGAAGTGCGGTCTCTCATCGCTCGCATGGCGCTCGATCGTGTCCCCTCCTCGCGAAGGATCGGACGAGGAACGAGGAGTCTGGAGGCCGGGGCCGCCCCGGGCAAGCGAGTCGACCGGGCCGCCGCCGCGCATCGGGCTCATCCGCCGTTCCGCCGCGGCGCCACGGCCTCGTAGAGGGCAAGGTGGCGTCGCGCGATGTTCGACATGGCGTAGCGCTCCTCCACTACCCGACGCGCGCTGGCGCCCAGCGCGGCGCGCTCGTCCTCCGTGAGGCCGCGCAGGCGGCGCAGGGCGCGGATCAGGGCGTCGGCGTCGGTCCGCTCCAACACGAAGCCCGTCTCGCCGTCGGCGAGAAGGTTTGGGACGTCGCCCACCGGCGACGCGATCACCGGCACTCCCGAGGCCATCCCTTCGAGAGCCACGTTCGGGAAGCCCTCGTAGGCCGAGGGCAGCACGATCCCGTCGAGGCGGCGCATGACTGCCGCGATGCTGCGCGTGGGAGGCTCGAAGCGTACGATCCCGCCGAGACCGCGCTCGTCGACCTCGCGGCGGATCTGCTCGGCGACGCCGTGGCCGCCGCTCTCGGCGCCGATGAACCAGACCCGCAGGTCGGCCCGTTCCGGCTCGGGAAGTCGAGACAGTGCCTCCAGCACCAGCCCGTGGTTCTTCTCGCGGCGGAGGCCGCCGACCAGGGCCAGGTGGAAGCGATCGGGCTCGAGGAGGAAAGGTGCCTCGCCGGCCGCCCGGTGGTCCCAGTCTTCGAGGCGGATGCCGTTCGGGATGTAGTGCACGCGCTCGGACTGCACGCCGAGCTTCCATGTGATCTCCCGGGCCACGCTCTCCGCATTGGCGGTGACGGCGTCGGCAGCCCGGTAGACCAGGCGTTGCGTCCAGCGTTGCCGGAGCCCGGTCGCGATCAGCGAGCTGCGCTCGGCGGCGACCAGAGCCGGTCGCCCGCGTCCGCGCATGAGCCGCATGGCCGCCAGGATCCAGAGCGCCGGGCGCAGCATGAAGGCGTGCACCACGTCCGCGCGCCGCTCGCGCAGCCAGGCGCCGATCCGGCCCGGCTGTCGCGGGTCGTACCGGAAGGCCTTGGGCAGGAGCGCCACCTCGACGCCAGCCTCGCGCAGACGCGGCGCGTGGAAATCGATGTCGCGGTAGACCAGGAAGCTCACCCGCAGGCCCGCCTCGACCCGCAGGAAGGCCGCGATCTCGACCGCCTGCCTCTGTGCACCTCCGCTTCCGAGATGGTCGATGGCGAAGACGAGGTGCACGATTGGAGGAAATCCCGGTAGAGCGCTCTGGCGGTGTGGATGGAGAACCTAACTCACCGGCCGCGGGCCTGCGCTAGCTTGGCTGCCAGGAAGGTACCAACGCCCGAGCGGACGAGTCAGAGGCTTCGTGGGAAGCATCGGAGAGAGCCTCTACGACCCGGACGGGTCCGCTCGCCTGATCGCCGCCGCGCAGCGACCCGACCCAGCCGCGTGGTATCGGCTCGGGTTCCTGATCTGCTTCGAGCGCTGGTTCGCGCGTGTTCACCGCGGGGAGTGAGGGGCTTGACGGCAGACGGCCGAAGACCTGTGCAAGTGTCTGCTATGGAAGCCGGACGCTCTGCGCCGCTCGACATCCTCGTGATCAGCCAGTTCTTCAGCCCGGAGATGGGCGCGCCAGCGGCGCGGTTCCACGACTTCGGCCGCCTCCTGGTCGAGCGCGGCCACCGGGTGCGGGTCGTCACGGGATTCCCCAACTCACCCTCGGGCGTCGTCCCGGAGGCGTATCGAGGAAGGCTCGTTCAGAACGAGGTCATCGACGGCATCGAAGTCCTCCGGGGCTGGCTGTTCACCTCGCCGCGCCTGTCACCGCTCACCAAGAGCCTGGCGTTCGCGAGCTTCGCTGCGAGCGCGTCGCTCCGAGTCCTTGCAACGCGCCGGCGTCCCGACGTGGTGATTGCGACCTCTCCGCCGCCGACCGCGGGGATTCCCGGGATCCTCGCCTCGCGGTGGTTGCGAGCACCGTTGATCTTCGACGTCCGCGACATCTGGCCGGAGGCCATCGCGCTCTCTGGGAGGGTTCGCAGCAGGTCCCTCATTCGCACCCTCGAAGCGGTGGAGCGCGCGGTCTACCGCGCATCCGCAGCCGTAACCGTGGTCACAGAGGGCAAGAGGACGCGACTGATCGAGAAGGGCGTGCCGGAGGAGAAGCTGGCCGTGATCCCGAACGGGGTCGACCTTTCCCGCTTCGACCGGGTCGATGGCGCCGGCCGCGACCTGCTCGAGACCGCAGGCGTAGATCTGAAACGCTTCGTCGTCTGCTATGCGGGCATCTTCAATCCTCCGCAGGGTCTCGACATCCTGATCGACGCTGCAGTCCGCCTCCGGGATCGCTACCCGAACGAGGTAGGCGGGATCCAGATCGTACTGGTGGGGAATGGATCCGAGCGAGCACGCCTGGAAGGCCGGGTTCGCGACGAGGGGCTCTCACGCACGGTCTTGTTCGTCGGCGAGCAGCCCCGCGACCGCATTCCATCCATGCTTTCTGCCGTCGATGCCGTGGCGGTGACGCTGCGACCCCGCCGTGACACCCACACGGTGCCATCCAAGCTCTATGAAGCCATGGCCAGCAGCCGCCCTGTGTTGCTCTCGGCCGACGGCGCGCCTGCCGAGATGATCCAGGAAGCGGGTGCAGGCCTCGCGACCCCGGCCGGCGACGTGGATGCGCTGGTCGCCTCGATCCGTCGCCTCGTCGCCGATCGAGAGCAAGCCGCGGCTCTCGGCCGGGCGGGCCGAGAGTACGCCAAGCGCTCCGATCGACGGCTGCTCGTCGATCGACTCGAGGAGCTGCTGCGACGGGTGTCGGGGGCTTCCGCGAACTCGTGACGACCCAGACACGCGACTACCGGGAAGAGGACGCCGAGGCCGTTCGAGGCCTTTGGTCTCGCTGCTTCGGAAACCCGGCAGGCGGTCAGACGATCGATTGGCTGTTCCGCCCGGGGCCTGCCGGGGAGTCGCCCCGCAGCGTGGTCGAAATCGACGGGCGGGTGGTCGCCCATGCCGGCGTCGCACCGATGCGCTTTCTCCTGTCCGGTGAGCCGGTGCGCGGAGGCTACTCGGTCGGTGCGATGACGGACCCCGAGTTCCAGGGCCAGGGCCTCTTCGTCCGGGTCGGTGAGCACCTCTACGATCGGCTCGAGCGAGAGGGCTTCGCCTTCGTTGCCGGATTCTCGAACGCGCGTTCCCATCACCTGATGACGACGCGACTGGGCCGGACGCCCCTGCGTCCGTTCCCCTGGTGCATCCGCATCCTGCGACCCGTTGCAGCCGCTCGCTCTCTCCTCCTCCGCTCTGCACGGAATCACGCCTCGGTCGAGCCAACGGAATCGACACGGACGGTGATCGAGTCCGGGGGGCTCGTCATCGAGCCGTGCGAAGCCGCAGACGGCCGCCTCGATCAACTGTGGCAACGGGCGGCGCCGGCGATCCGGATCGGCGGCGTCCGCGATGCGGCGTTCGCGCGCTGGCGTTTCAGCACGCGGCCCGATGCCCGTTACGAGACCTGGCTGGCCCTGCGTTCCGGGGAGCCGGTCGCGTGGGCCGTACATCGCGACCTCGGAATGCGAGGCTTGCGCGCTCGGTTCCTGGTCGACTGGCTGGTCGTGCCCGGCGATCCGCGTGACTCGGGCACCCTCCTCCGCGTGATCGAGGGCGATGCTCGCCGCCGGGGCGCCGCCCTGATGAGTGCGCTCATGCCGGGGGACGGTCCCGGGGCGGAGTCGCTCGGACGAGCGGGATATCGACGGGTCCCCGAGCGTCTCCATCCCCAGAAGATCCGCTTCAGTGTTCGCGGCTTCGGCCGACACCGGGGACTGCCGCTGTTGGTCGACCTTGCGGCATGGTCTCTCGCGTGGTCCGATACGGATGTGGTCTAGGGAGCCATCGCGATCATGCAGAATGCCCTGAGCATCGACGTCGAGGAGTGGTGGCACATCCTGAATCTGCCGAGCAGTCCGCCTCGCGAAACCTGGGAATCCCTGCCCGCCACCGTAGAGCCCAACACCCGAAAACTGCTCGAACTGCTCGACGAGTGCGGAACCCGCGCCACGTTCTTCGTGCTCGGGTGGGTGGCGCGCCGTCATCCGGCCCTGGTCCGAAGCATCCAGGCAGCAGGACATGAAGTGGCCTGCCACGGCGACACACACGAGCTGTGCTTCGAGCAGGGCGAGCAGGCCTTCGAAGCGGATCTACGCAAGGCACGCAAGACGCTGGAGGACCTCACCGGCGAAGCGATCCTTGGCTATCGCGCGCCAGGATTCTCGATCCTCGAGGACACGAAATGGGCCTTCGAGGTCATCCACCGGGTCGGCTTCCGCTACGACTCCTCGGTCTTCCCAGCCCGGCGTCAGCACGGCGGGATGAGCGGAGCCCCGCGCGAACCCTACTCGATTCCGCTCGCGAATGGCGAGCGTCTCGCAGAGTTCCCGATGACGGTTGCGCAATGGGGGCCCGCGCGGATCGCGTTCGCTGGTGGAGGCTACCTTAGACTCTTCCCGTACGCGCTCATCAGAGCCGGCGTCCAACGCGCCAACCGTGCAGGACGCCCTGCATGCGTGTACGTGCATCCGCGCGAGATCGACCCTGGGCACCCGAGGATGCAGATGAGTCGGGCCCGCCGCTTCCGAAGCTATACGAATCTTCGTTCCACCGAACCCAAGCTCCGGAGACTCCTGCGGGATTTCCGCTTCGCTCCCCTCGCGAGCGTGCTTCGCGATCGAGGACTCCTGGCCGGTTGGCGTCCAGACCAAGGGACAGGGATGGAAGACAGGACGGTCCACCAGGTGGAGCGATGACGCGGACGCGTCGCCAATCGCGAGGGCTACTGGACGCTGGCAGGACCTGCCTCGTCTGAGTGCGCTGTTCTCACAGAAGGAAGGAGGTCGGACCCCGCCAGGACCTCCGCGAGAATCTCTCCGTAGATCTGATGGCCCAGCTCGTTCCAGTGAGGATCGAAGGGTACGTGCACGGGCTCTCCAGCGGGCAGACGCTCGAAGTAGAGTTCGACATCACCAAGGGGAGCGAGCCCCGTCATTTCGAAGAGGAGCTCACCCCAGGGCTCGTAGGCGTCGATCATCGCAAACTCGGCGCCTGCTTCGCGCGAGACACGCTGCATTCGTTGGATCAGCGCCGCGGTGACCCTCGCGATCCTGTCCTCTGGATCCAGTCGCACCTTCACATCCTTGGTATCGTCGTAGCTTCCCATGCCCGCGACCGGACCGGACATCTGCGGTAGGGACAGCGCCAACTTCAGCAGAGCCGTTGCGAACGCGCTTCGGCAGAGGAGCACGTCCCGAAGCCAGAGCGTCGTCGCGGATCGTGCATCTACGGCAAGCTCGACCGGTTCTCCGTCGTCGCCGACCCTCAGGTTCGAATGGTAGTCGTAGATCGGAACCGGAACGCCCTTCAGGATCAGGCCTCCGCTCTCATCGAGATCGAACCACGGTTTCCCGTACTTGCGAAACGGGCGGTGGATGGTGGCGTTGTCATCCGGGTCGTTTCCGGTCCACTTGTAGAGGACGAGATCCGGGCGGTACTTGAGTCCCTCCTCCTCGAGGAACAGAAGGGCCTGGTCGGTTCCGTAGCCGCGGACGCCCCCGTTGACGAATTGCACGGATAGGCCTCGCCGCTGCAGGAGATCCTCTGCAACGCGCGTGAAGACCTGCTCTGGTGCCACCTCGAAGGAGACGACGCTCGAGTCTCCGATCACCAGGATCCGGAAGATCCCTTCCGGCTTCGCGTAGGGAATCGGCCTCTCGCGCAGACCCAGCGAATTGATGCGGACCCGTTGCACGAACCCGGGCTTGACGAAGTCGGATTCCGCGTCCGGCTGATGAAACCAACCCCACCGGGGGTGATGGCTCCAGAGCAACGATCCCGTCGTGAGAGGGCGGACTCCGAGGGCACGCGCCCCGACCTCCCCGACGGCGAAGGTGCCGGCGATCATGAGAAGGTAGGGCACAACGGCTCGGGCAAGGCCGAGCAGCCTCCTAACCAAAGGAGAAGAGTCTCCGGCCACGTTCGGACTCCTTGAAGCGATGCGAGCTGCGCGGAAGGCGCGTAACTCTATCACAGACATTGACATGCAAGACCGCCATGCTCGGTGTTAGGAGTGAGGCAGCGACTCGCTATGATCAGCCGGCCCCGCGGGAGCAGCGGACGGCTCTGGGATCTCGGGGGAAGAGCTGGAGGAGCCGGTCCATGTGCGGAATCGCGGGCTACGCGGGGCTCCACCGGCCCGAAATCCTCGAGCCGATGTGCGCGGCCATGGCGCACCGCGGCCCGGATGGACAAGGTGCCTGGCACGACGCCGACGCCGGAGTCGGGCTCGGCCATCGGCGCCTCGCAATCATCGATCTCACCGCCGCGGGCCGGCAGCCGATGGCGAACGCGGACCAGTCGGTCTGGATCACCTACAACGGGGAGATCTACAACTTCGCAGAGCACCGTGAGCGACTGGCCACGAAGGGCTATCCGTTTCGCAGCCAGACCGACACGGAGGTGATCCTGGCCCTCTACGACGAGCAGGGTCTCGACTTCCTCGAATCGCTCAATGGAATCTTCGCATTGGCTCTGTGGGATGCACGCCAGCGCCGGCTGCTGCTCGCGCGTGATCACGCCGGGGTCAAACCCCTCTACTACTCCTGGGACGGCAGGCGGCTGTACTTCGCGTCCGAGATCAAGGCGCTCCTCACGATCCCGGACTTTCCTCGCGAGCTCCATCTCCCGAGCGTTCCAGATTACCTGACATTCCTGTGGGTGCCGGGCGAGCACACGCTCCTGTCCCACGTGAAGAAGCTGGAGCCGGGACACTACCTGGTCTGGCAAGACGGCAAGCTCGACGGCCGCCGCTGGTTCCATCTGGACTACGAGCCCGACAAATCGCACTCGGAGTCGGAATGGATCGAGGCGGTGCACGACACCTTCCTGCGCACGACACGACGGCAGATGGTCTCCGACGTGCCCCTCGGAGCCTTTCTGTCAGGCGGACTGGATTCGTCGAGCATCGTGGCCTGCATGCGCCAGGCCTTCCCCTCGCGCCCCATTGCGGCGTACACGGTGCAGTTCGACTCCGGGAGCATGGCCGAAGAGCAGGGGGTGGACGACTACCCGTACGCTCGACGTGTCGCACGCGCCCTCGACGTGGACCTCAAGAGCGTGTGGCTGCGGCCGGACGTGATCGCGCTGCTTCCGAAGCTCGTCTATCACCTCGACGAGCCCGATGCCGACCCCGCCATCTTCCCCTCCTATCTCATCTCCAAGCTGGCCCGCGAGGATGGCACCACGGTCTTGCTCTCTGGCACGGGGGGAGACGAAGTCTTCTTTGGCTATCGCAGCCACGTGGCGTATCGGCTCTACGAACGCTTCCGCTGGCTGCAGGGAACCCAAGGGATTCTTGCGGTGGATGCCGCCACGCGGCTCTTGTCGGCGACCCTGGGAGCCCAGCACCTCCTCTCGCGGCGCCTTCTCAAGTTCGGCCGGGGCCTTCGCGAAACCGGCCTCGAACGTCACCTGGTCCTCTCGGACTGGTCGACAGAACCCGTGCGAAGGGGGGTGCTCAGCCCCGCGGTGCTGGAGGCGTCTCCGACCGGCATGCCCGCCTGTCTCCAGCGCTACAGCGAGGATTTCCTCGGGCGTGGAGAGATCAATCGGCATTCGCATCTGCTCGTGCAGACGTTCCTGGCGGCGCACAACTTCCTCTACACGGACAAGACCAGCATGGCCGTCTCGCTAGAGGCGCGCGTGCCCTTCATGGACGTCGAACTCATGCGTCTCGCCGCCCGCATCCCCGAGCACTTGAAGCTCCACGGCCGTACCACGAAGTGGGTACTCAAGCGTGCCATGGAGCGTTACCTGCCAATGGATCTCGTGGAGCGGAAGAAGGCCGGCTTCGGCGCGCCGCTACGCCGGTGGATCCAAAAGGATCTGCGCGATGTGATCCGGGTGGTGCTCTCGCCAGACGCCCTACGGGCTCGAGGGATCCTTCAGCCCGGTCCGGTGCAAGAGCTGCTGCGGCAGAACGATGCGGGCTCCCGGGATCACGCCTACCTCATCTACGCCCTGCTGAATCTCGAACTCTGGATGCAGACCTTCCTCGATCGACCGGGCGAGATCGTCTCCCTCTGAACACGCGTGGCGGTCTCGAGCGCGGGCTTCGCCACGATCAGCTCGCGACGCGCAGGTTCTCCGGGCCGATCACCTCTCGCTCGAGGCGACGAGGCTCCACCGAGAGAAGCCGAGACACCCTCGGCTGCACCGCCCGGGCCCGCACCTCTGCGCACAGGTGGTCTTCGAGCAGGAAGACGGCTCCGGCGGACCGCTCGACCGAACGAATCGAGTCCCCAGGCTCACCGGACACGATGCGTTGTCCGAAGGACTCGTACATCCTGCGGTAGGCGTCCTGTCGATTCAGGCGTGCATTGCGGAGAATGCGCTGCGCATTCTCCGCGCGATAGCGGCTCGTATCCTCGATTGTCACGGTGGCGCCATTGGCCCGGAGCTCGACGTGCTCTCGCATCCCAAGCCTGCGGCTGCCCTGGTCGGTCAGCGACAGGGAGAGGAACGCGCCATTCGCCAGCGCGAGCGTCGCGACCACGCTCCCGTCGGGAGCCACGTTGATTCCGGATCGCTCGATCGCCGCGAAGTCGTTCAGGTAGAGGAAGTGATCGATCCAGTGGCAGCCGTTGGACACCAGCTTGCTCCCCGACCGAGGCCAGCGATACCAGTGATGCTCCGGTAGCGGCACCGCAAAGGCGGTGGCGTAGTAGGACACGGGATCCCCGGAGCGAAGCCCAAGGTCCTGGCGCGCCATGTCGTTGAATGCCGCGTAGCGACGCTGGAAGCCGACGAACAGACGCCCCTGTGTCGCACGCATCGTCTGGACCAGCGCGCGGAGCTGTTCGCCGCTCGTGGCGATCGGCTTCTCCAGGACTACGGCCGCTCCACGCTGGAGTGCTTCGCAGGCGATTGGCGCATGGGTGTGGTGCCAGCCCGCAACCAGAACGGCGTCGGATCGATCGTCGGGGAGGAGGACGGGAGCCGTGCTCCACTCGCAGTGTCCCCGCCGCAGGGAGCGCGGCGCCCCCCCTGCGATCTGCAGAGGATCGACCTCGTGGATCCGCCCGACGTCGAGGTGCCTGCCGATCACGGGCAGGATCACGCTCTTCGCATAGTTCCCGTAGCCCAGGAGAGTGGCCCGGGGGCGGGGGCGGAGTCCGCGTCCGGGCGCAGAGGTGGGAGCGAGGCGCTGCGTCTGCTCGGCGATCGGCTCGGACCCACACTCGAGTCGCTTCGCCTCGTTCCACGCGCTGGAGGCCAGGAGGCGCTCCACCTCCTTGAACGCCATCGACAGCGGAAACGCCGGAAGTTGTCGGCCGGACTCGGGATGCCAGCCTCGAAGGAATTCCCACCACCCAGCCTCGTCGTGATCGCTGACCCCGAGGTGGAGGATCTCCCTGCCAGGAACTTCGAACGGAGCCTCACGGATCGGGCGGACCAGCGCAGCGGGCAGCACGATGCGGTCGGCGCACGGGGGCCCGGCGGGGAGGAGGAAGTGTACGAGGGCCCCGCTCTGGACCTCGCCGTCTCCGGGCGCCTCGATCACTCGGCCGAAACCACAGGACACGAACTTCTCGTTCCGATGGCGTTCGGCAAGGCGTGACCAGATCTTCGTCAGGGCGGTCCGGGGACCGATCTCGCGGACATAGTTCAAGACCTTGCGGGCATCGCGACCGAGCGGCGTAACCAGCGTCCGGCAGCGCTCCAGGTTCTTCACTGCGATGGGAGCGACCCGGTAGTCCTGTGCCCCTCGATGCTCGTCCAGAACCCCCTCGAGCGCACCGCCGCCGACCCAGACTTTCACGTGCCGCTCCTCCCCTCACACCTCGCCCGGTAGTGAGGTGGCCAGCGATCGGCACGCGTGGCGCACGCGTCCGCGGGATCTCGAAAAAAACCAGACCTTTTCGAAGCATGTCTGCCCCGAGGGAATCGGCCCTGCAATGTCCTCTGGCGCCTGATCAGCGAGCCGTGGTCGGCCCGGAGACGCTTGCCGGCGAAGGCAGGGCGACCCGGAAGGCTCGGCCGGCGCCCGCGACTCGGTTGGACCGGCGTTCACCGGCACCACACAGCTCTCGCGCCGCCCGAGCGCCAGGCTCCCCGCCGCCGGCGTCGGCGACCGCGCCCGCTACGGCAACTGGTGGGACAACGACACCTCCGTAGGTTGTAGAGGGAGCCGTTGGAGATGCCGGCCACGCGCAAGCTCTGCGAGCGGGCCTCCACGCTCTTCGGCGATTGGCGAGGCGCTCGGTTTCGCGGAGCTGGCGGATCGGGCCGGCCATCTGCGCGCGACGCCGTCGACCTCGCACCTTCAGGCCCATCTGCTCGTGGAAAAGGCTTCGTCTGGCACGGCTCGATGTGTCCTCCTACGGTTCTGATCGACATCGCTGCCGCGATTCCTCGATCCAGGACAACCATGCGGATCCGAAACTCTTCCTTCCTGCTCTCGACCCTGCTGGCGATCGGAATCTTCCTGGCGTCCGAGGTGGGGCTGCGCATTCTGACGTCATCGAGCAGCCGCTGGAACGTCCGAGTCGGAGCGAGCAAGCAATTCGACCCGGATCTCGGGTTCCGCAACAAGCCCCACTACACGATTGCACCGGGCGTCGAGACCAACGAGTTCGGCTACCTAGCACCGCTGAACCTGCGGAAGGAACGGCCTGGCGATCGTCTTCGAGTGATCTATCTGGGCGACTCGAACTCCGTCACTCCCGGCGTCGAGAACTATCCGTATCTGCTCGAACGACTGCTGGAAGATCAGCTTGCTGTAGACGTCGAGACCGTGAATGCGGCCGTCCCAGGCTACTCGAGTCTCAACGCTCGCCTCCTCTTCGAGAAGGAGTTGTCGAGATTCGACGCACATCACTTCGTCGTATACCTCGGCTGGAACGACCTCGGCCAGTTCGGACCCGAGGGGCTTCCGTACAAGCGCCACGACCAGGGCTACGAGATCAGCCCCGTGCAGAAGGCTCTCACAGAGGTCTATTCGGTCCGCCTCCTTTTCGCTCTTGGACATGTCCTGAGAAGGATGTCGCCGACGACGAACCACCCGATGAGTCCCGAGGACGAAGCGCTATACGCGGCGTATCGGCCCGTCCACTTCGTCGAGAACATGCACGCCATCTTGCGCCTTGCGAAGGAGCGTTACCCGCATGTCCACGTGATGAACCTCGCGACCATCACCAGCGACGATCCGACGGAAGACGAGATGCGCCGTGCGCATTTCCCGACCGGGATGGACAAGAACATCAAGAAGCTGCACGTGCTGGTGCGAAAGTATTCGGAGGCAGTCGACCAGGTTGCTCGAGATCAAGGACTCGAAGTGATCGACCTCTTCTCGCTCTTCGACGATCGCGACGCGCGCCGTCACTTCACCGACAGTTGTCACATGAATCGCGAAGGCACTGCCTTGATCGCGAGCGCAGCGGCAGAGTCGATCCTGAGGGCCGAGGGAGCAGCCTCGTCTGCGGTCACACGCCGACTGGATCCGGGTCAGGAGTGAGATGTCTACGGCGGGCTGCGGAGTCGCTGGGCCGCTGCTGGCCGACCGCACGCCAGTAGCGGCCTGTGGAGCTCGTGCACCCGATCCGGCTTGCGGTGCGGCACAGAGCGTAGTCTCGAGCCGGCCTACCCCGGCTGCTTCAGCCACGAGCCGCGCGGAGGAGAAGGGCTCACCCTGCGCCGCGCGCTGGAGCACGAAGCCGAAGACCTCGTTCTCGCGTCAGCGGCGGTTGAATCGGACCGTGAACTCGTCCACGTAGCGCGGCAGATGCTTCTGGCTCACGCCGTGGAAGGTCCCCCTTAGCCCCACGTCTCGGGCGGCCCTCGCCCGCCCCGGGAGACCGGGCGGCGGCACGCTACCCGTTCCGGGCAACGATTCCTGGCCTGGCAGGATCCCACCCATGCGGGACGGTCACGCAGGCGTTGCACGAGGGCTGCGCACGTACGTCCGGCGTGGCGGACGTCACCACACGTGTCCGCGCGGTTGTGATCGTTTCCGGCGGCGACTCCGACCGGCGGCCCGCCGGCTTCGCTCATCTCCCGCTCGGGTCCTGCCGATCTTCCCGGGAGGCCGTCGTCCGAAGCGGAGGGAGTCCCGTGCTCGTACGCGCTCTCGCGTGTCTCCTCGTGCTGATGGCGGCGCCTGCGACGAGCGACGCCGCCGCCTCGTTCCGCGACTCCCCCGCTCGGCGACCCCTCCCGCCGCCGGCACCGTGCGACCTCGTGATCACGCCGGAGAACGCGGCCATCGCGCTTCCGCGGATCGACGACGCCTCCCTGCGCGTGGTCTGCGTCACCGCCGGCGACTACCGCGGCGCGGGCCGCATCGACATCGTCGCGTCGGGCACGCCGACTGCGCCGCGCATCCTGCGCTTCCACCCCGACGACGGACGCAAGGCGATCCACCGCACCGAACATGCCCTCTTCGAGCAGGTCCTCCTGCTCGGGGACTGGTGGGTGATCCAGGGCCTGACGATCCTGCCTCGCGATCCCGCTACCAACTTCTTCTTCGCGATCCTCCGCGGCGACTACAACGTCCTCGACGGCAACCTGCTCGACGGCATCGATCAGCCAAACCTCGAGGGGCAGACCGGCATCTTCATCGGAGCGCACGCCGGGGATCCGGCCGTCGGGAACAGCATCCAGGCCAACGTCATCCGGCGCGGGAACATGCAGCGCGTTCCGGGCGACTACATTGGCATCGTCCTATTTTCCGCAACGCCGCCCAGCAGTGACAACGACTACAACCTGATCCTCGACAATGAGATCTACGATTGGGGTGATGCGATCGCGATCGCCGGCTCCAGCGCGAGCTCATGCACCCAGGCCGGTCGGCCCCGCGGCACGCTGATCGAGGGCAACGACATCTACCTGACCGCCGACAAGCGCATCGACTGCGCCACGGGAGCACCGAGTGCGGACGGGGACTGCGCGTGCGCCGAGAACGCCATCGATATCAAGGTGCCCGGGGGGGCGGAGCCGGACGCCTGGACGCGCGTGCTCAACAACCGGATCTGGGGCTTCCGGCCGACCCGCCAGCCGTCGACCTGCGGTGGATCGGGCAGCAACGGCCAGGCGATCGGAGGCGCCACTTGCGCCGGGCAGCTCCTGATCGCGGGGAATGCCGTCCTCGACTCCACCGCAGGGCTCCACGCGCTCGGCAGCGACTGGATCGTCGCCGCCAACGTGTTCCACGGCGCCCATTTCCCGGCTTCGAGCCCCTGGTCGGGCGCACTCCTCCCGCTGCCGAATGGCTCCCGCATGCGCTTCGAGTTCAATACCATCGTCTCGGTCGACAACGCGTACGACGACGCGTCGGCGGCGACCGACACGCGCTGCAACGTCGTCGTCGACAACCTCGCCGTCACCAACAACGCGAACCCGCGCGGCGCCGACCATGTGACGGAGTACAACTACCTCTTCCAGTCGCCAGCCGCGAACTTCGTCGGCACTACCAACGAGGTGTTCGCTACCGCCGAGCACAGCCAGAACGAGCCGTTCTGCTTCTGGCGGCGCCGGTGGACCGGCCCGGAACTCGCCTGCGTCCCCTTCGCGCTGCCCACGGAAGCGAGCCCGCAGAACGCCGGGATCCCGCATTGCAACGCCGAACTGGTCGCGCCGTTCGGCTTCGGGAAGATCGACTACGCCTCCATCGGCGCCGTTCCGGAGCCCCGTGCAGCGGCCGGCGCCACCGCGGCGCTTGCGGTGCTCTTCACGCTCGCACGGCGGCGCGGCTGGCGCGGCGCCACGGGTTCGCCGCGGCGAACCCGAGACGGATCCCGGCGCAACGCAAATTCGGAAGGAACGTCCCCCTAAGGCTCTGCCTGCGGGTTTTTGGAAAGGCCCTCCAGACGCTCAACCGGCGCATGAGACGCGAATGCGTCCGCTTCCGCCAATACCGGGAAAGCGACACTCGTTGCTGATCACGCACGCATGTCCGCGATCGAGCCGCAACGACCCGCCTTCCACTTGGATGGCGAGGTGGCCCTCTGTGCATAGCAGAATCGCCGGACCCCGCGTTCGCTGAGGGTGCGTCAGCACCCCGTCGCTCCGAACATCGACCTCGAAGAAGGAAAAGTCGGCTCTGGAAAGCTTGTACTCGACTTCTCGGTCGCCGGATCGTTGCCGCTCCACCACCCCCGGCCGACCCCCCTCGAACCGCGCGACCGCCAGCAACTCCTCGATATGGATCGGCTTGTTCGTGAGCCCCGCGCGGACCACGTTGTCCGAGGCGGCCATGACTTCGATCGCGGCACCGCGCAGGTAGCAGTGAAGCACGCCGGCGGGAAGGAAGAGCGCTTCGCCAGGCTCGAGCGTGACCTCGTACAGCAGCACCGGGGCGATCAGGCCCGGGTCGCCGGGCCAGAACTCGGCGAGCGCGAGGACGCGGCGGCTGATCGGGTCCTCGGCGGTGCGGCGGCGGGCGGCGATCAGCAGCTGGTCGAGCAGCGGGGCGCGCTCGCGGGCAGAGAGCCGGAGCCAGCGGGCGAAGAAGTCGCGGACGGCGTCGGCGCCGCCGAGACCGGCAGGCATCCAGTCCGCGAGGCCGGACGCGGCGAGCCAGGCGCGGATCTCCACCTCGTCGCGCACGCCGCACAGCGCTTCGAACCGCGTGAGCGCACAGACGAGCTCGGGCTTCGCATACGGATCGCCATAGCGCCGCTCGGAGGGCGGCCGGTGCTGGTCCTCGGCGAAGACGCGCGCGGCGCGCTCGGCGTCCGGATGCGCTTGCAGCGAGAGTGGCTGTTCGACAGCGAGCACCTTCATCAGGAACGGCAGCCGCGGGCCGTACCGGGCGAGCACCTCGGGGCCGAGCCAGTACTCCGAGTCCTCGCGGATCAGCTCGTCGAACGGCAACCAGCGCTCGCCCACCTGCACGAGGGACGGTCCGTTCGGATGGGCGCCGAGCCAGAGTTCAGCCTCCGGCCGCGCCGACGGCGCCGGCCGGCCAAGCAGCTCGGCGAGCACGTGCCGAGAGCCCCACGGATAGTGCTTGATGACGCCTCGGAGCCGGTGGATGCAGGGTCGATTTCGCATGACGATGGAATCGCCGGCCTTCCTTGGTGCTCGTTGGCGGCCCGACTATAGTGCGCGGGCATTCGAGGGGCGACCGGATGAAACTCGCCGATGTCGGCCGCTGGTGGCGCACCATCCGGCCGCTGCGGCCCGTCCAGCTCTGGTTTCGCGTGCAGCGCGTCGCGCAACGGCGCTGGGCCGCGCAGAACCCGGAGCGTCTGGATCGCCGCTATCGCACGCGGGCAGCTTCGGGCCACGTTGCGTGGGAACATCCCGGCCTGGCGGCTCTGGCGGCCGCCCGGGTGACTCGGCGCGGCCAGGACGATCCGCGGCGAACCGCAGACGCTGCTCGGGACGGTCGATTTACACTGCTCGGTGAAACGGTGGCGCTGGGCAGGCCCGTGCCGTGGGATCGGCCCGACCTCCTGCATCGTCTGCTGTGGAAGACGCACCTTCACGAGTTCCCGTACGCCCTGGACCTCGCACTCGCTGCCCGCGAGTCCAGCGATGCCGGCTCGGCACGAGACCTCTTCGGCCTCGCCCGCGAGTGGGTGGACGCCGAACCGATCGGTCGCCGCGGTGCTTCGCAGGTAGCCTGGAACGAGCGCGTCGTCGCCACCCGCCTGATGCACTGGGCCGTCGCGGGTTCGCTGCTGGGTCTCCGCGCTGGAGACCCCGACGCCGATTGGCTCGGCCGCGAGATCGTGCGCCACGCGCTCTTCTTGCGCGACCATCTGGCGCTCGATCTCCAGGCGAATCACCTGTTCCGCGACTGTGTCGCGCTCGTGTTCGCGCACGAGCTCAGCGGCTGCGCCCCCGACGGCCTGGCGCTCCTCGAACACGAGGTCCGCGAGCAGATCCTGCCGGACGGCGCGCACTACGAGGGGTCCGCGATGTACCACGCGGTGTGCCTCGCGGACCTGATCGACCTGCAGATCCTGCTCGGGGAACGCGCTCCCACGTGGATCACGGACGCCGTGCGGCGCGGCGGAGGCTTCCTCGAGTCGATCCTGCTCGGCGATGGGGACATCCCGCTCCTCGGCGACGCTTGGCGCGGCGAGGTCGAGCCCGGCGTGCTGATCGAGCAGGCGCGCGCCGCGGCCGGCTCCTTGGAGCCGCCCCGCGAGCCCGAGCGTTGGAGCGGCCTCGTGCGGCTCGAGCGCGGACCGGTGCGGGCGGTGCTTCGCGCGGGGCCGCACGGCCCAGACCACCAGCTCGGGCATGCGCATGCGGACCTGCTGTCGTTCGACCTGTCCTACGGAGCGCAGCGGATCATCACGGACACGGGGACCGGGATGTACGCGGCGGGGCCGGCACGCGAATGGCTGCGCTCGACGGCCGCGCACAATACGGTGCAGCTCGACGGTGAGGAGCTGCTCGAGGCGTGGTCGAGCTTCCGCTCCGGACGCCGTGGTCGCGCCCGTTGTCACGGTCGCGGGGAGGCGGCGGGGTTCGTCTGGCTGCACGCCTCGCACGACGGCTGGCGGTGGCTGCGCGGCGCGCCCGTCCATCACCGACTCCTGGCAGTCCACGCGGAGGCTGTGCTCGTCCTCGACGCCTTACTCGGTGGCGGCGCGCATCACCTGACGAGCCGCCTCCACGTGCACCCGGATGCTCGAGCCGATGCATGGCGCGTGGACTCGCTGGCCGGTGCGATCGAGCGCGGGACGGGCCCGTTCCACGAGCGATTCGGGGAGACCCGGGAGGCGCCGATTCTCACGATCGAACAGCACGCCGAGCTGCCTTGGCTGGGAGGCTTCTGGCTGCGCTTTGGCTCGACCGCTTCGCCAAGTGCGAGAATCGCATTGGACGGCGACACGGCGTACGCCGAGATTCGCGAGCGCGACGCACAGATCCGCATCCGCTGGACCCTCGTCGGCAGCGCGGTCGAGATGGACGTGCTCGATGGTCCTGCCTGAATCGCGGATTCGTTCTCTCGGCCATCCGCCGAAACCGCACGGATTTGTCATCGCCGAGTTCGCATAGCCAGCGAACCGCAAGCCCGAGAGATGCGAGGTGATCTCGATCACCATCACGAAGCGAGATTTCGATCGCGTCGCAGCGATTCGCGCCCGTACGCGAGCCTGAACAGCGCAAGAACCTGCGGGTCGCGGTCCGTCATGGAGATTCGATGACCACCGACGGATCCGAGCGCTGCGAGGACTCAACTCGCTGACCGTGTCCGCCGAAAATTCTACAGCGAGCGGCCGAGTCGAAGATCTTCGGTCTTTCCGTGAATCGTCCTGCGCCACTCGAACGTTCTTGGGGGGAAAGCGATGTCCGAGTGGCGGCATTTCCTGGTACCGAGCTGTCTGGCCCTGTGCGTTGCGCTGCAGGTTTCGGCCGCCGGCGCCCAACCGGAGACTTCCCGGCCGCGCGTCCCGCGGATCGACCAGATCGGCGATTGGCGCACGCATGATCCGCAGCTTCCGGCACCTGGGAAGGATCCCTGGACACCCCGCGACGCAGCTCGCCTGCTCGCCCGCTTCCCGGAAGCGTTCTTTCAGGTCGAGGCTCGCAGTTCCTACCCGTCTGGCAACTACTACGTTCTCCGTACCGGCGAGCAGGTTGCCGAGCTCCGGGCGGCGGCATCGGAGGTCGGCGCCCAGGTAGACGGCCGCCTCTGTGTCTCACTCCGGCCGGACGTCTCCTCCCGCCTCGTCGAGAGCACCGGAGCCTGTGACCCGTTTCGCGGTGGCAGGGGCTGCGATTGGGAAGGCGACATGGATGGGCGCTTCGGGGAGAAGGAAGGCATCGTCAAGTTCTCGGGAATCGCGATGGAAGGCACGGACACGAGCCTTCGCGACGCGACGGCCGACTGGTCGCCCGGACGCTGGAACCATCGCCTGCTGGTGTTGAGGCCCGGGTTCGTCAGCGAAGAATCCCGCCGGATCGTCGCGAGTGACCGCAACGAGGTCCGCGTGGACTCGGAGTGGTCGAGCCCGCCGAAGCCCGGGGATCGCTACGAGATCCGCGGCTCGTTCGATCCGGCCTGGGTGCAACGAGTTCCCCGATCGGTCCACGAGGACACCGTGCGCCGCCTGTGGCGGGACCAGCGCGACGTCTGTTCTCCATCCACGCGCTGCAAAACGCCGGCTGAGCCGCTCGATCCGTTTTCTTCGGCGAATCGACGGACCTGGCCAGACTGGTTCGACCGTGCCGCGGTCGACGAGCTCTCGACACCATCCAGCGTCCCTGCACTCTATGGATCCGTGTTGGACGGCGGAAGCCAACCGCAGACCCTTGAGGATCCCTACTTCCGAGTCTCGGGTCTCGTGATGCGACTCGACGACGCCGACTACCGCGCTTGGCGTAACAGTTACCTCCTCTACAAGCTCGAGGACGCTGGCTTTGCCCCAGGTGACACAGCCTGCGTCGTGGTTGCCTACAAGCCCGGATGGCATACCTACTACGACAGCGAAGCGCACGGCAAGAGTCCGGACCCGTGCGCGACCGAGGGATCGAACATGTGGACGGGGCCGGCGAACGTGTGTCGCAACGGCGGCCGCTGGAGCAACGGCCTCGGTCCGGGCGGTCCGTACCATCCGACGCAGTTCGGTCCCGGCGTCTTCGAGCGAGCGATCAGCTCGTTCCTGCTCGAGATGATCGCGACCCTGGAGGAGTACGGGTACCGGAACCCGCGTGTCATCACGGTAGAGCGGCCCTTCTATGCGAAGACATACTGGGCCACCCTTTCCGACGATGTCGTCAGCCATCCCGCGCTAGCCGGTGAGCTCGGTAACTCGCTCGAGCCGGCGCTCCCTCCCCAGACCTTCTCGAGCCCGGTTACGACCCCATCTCGCGCCACTTCGGCCCCCGGTTCCGCCCCCGCGTCGGCCACCGAGAGCCCGACCGCAGGGGATGCGCAGACCGAACCGCCTCCGCGTCCGGCAACGGAATCCGGCGGCAGTTGGTCGATCGGCTCGAGCAAGCCGAAGACGAAGTCGTCGCTCAGCACGGCGAGCGAAGTCGAATCTCGACGAGGAGCTGGCAGCGTCCAGCCCTCCGGCGGGAGGGGTCGGGCCTCTGGCGGGAGCGTCCGGGCCTCTGGCGGGAGTGGTCGGGCCGGAACGGCGGTCGGAACGGCTTCTACCAGCGGAGGGAACTCGCCCTCGAAGCGAGCCGGCGGACAGCAAGGCGGCGCGCGGATCGGATCGACGGGCACTCTCGTTCCGCCGACGGGCACGAGCCAGGATCCTTGCGCCTCGATCGGGGCCGAGTCGTCGCCCGGAGATCCGCTCCTCGGATCGGAACTCGATGGTCGGGCCGGCGAGGTCGATCCGGAGGCGGGCGTCGGAAGCGATCGTTGCGCCGCGATCGAAGCCGCGCTCCAGGGGCGCGATCCCCGCACCCGGCCCGCTCCTGCTCAGCAACCGGGCGTGATCGAGAGACCTGCGGACGTCAGCGAATAGCGCCTCGAGTTGTCGGCACGCCAGCGGACCGGCATGTGGCGAGACCACGTTCTCGCGGCGCCGTGCCACTGGTCGTGGGTGTTTCGGGGTGACCGACCTGGCGCCCGACTGCGGACATGCTGGGAGCTCGCCAGCGCCCTCGTCGAGATTCTCGTGCTAGTTTGGCCGGAATGAAGCGCTGGTTCGTTCTCTCCGCGATCGGTCAGGACCGCCCGGGTCTCGTCGCCGAACTCGCGCAGCTCGTCTACGACTGCGACGCGAATCTCGAGGACTCGCGGATGACGATCCTCGGGACCGACTTCGCGGTGATCCTGCTGGCGTCGTCGAGCGGCGCCGGCTGCGCCGACCGACTCGCGCAGGGCGCGAAGCGCCTCGAGCGCGAGCACGGCCTGACGATCCTGCTGCGCGCTCTCGAGGGCGAGCCGCGCAGTCCCGTGCCGGCGCCGGGCCACATCGCGGCTCGCGTCACCGCCTCCGGGCAGGATCGCGCGGGCATCGTCGCCAGCATCTGCCGTGTGCTCGCCGAGCACAGCGTCAACATCGCCGACATGACCACCCGCAGCCGTCCCGGCTGGGGCGGGCAACCCCACTATGAGATGACGGCGACCATCGAGATTCCGGAGCGCCTCGAGCCCACCGCGCTGCGCGCGGCGCTGGAGCACGAGGCGGACCGGCTGCTACTGGACGTGGAGCTGGCCCCGCTCTAGGCCCGGCAGAAACTGGGAAAACTCTTTCCTACGTCTGTGAACTTTTCCGTCCACTCGGTCCCGGGGATCGGGGATCCCGACCTGGCGACAATCTGGAAAATCAGCAATTCCAGTTAGTTACAGTCTTGATGCCGAATCGACGAACCGGCATCCCGCTTGCAGTCTGAACGGGCGCAACGCAACCCACGGGAAG
>CAYZWN010000050.1:0-23989 GCA_964482185.1 uncultured Roseivirgaceae bacterium | reverse complement strand
CATCATCTTCCCAAAGCCAGCATTCGAGCGCCCATGCAGGTGTCAGCGGCGGATTGCCATGTCGCTGCGCATTGAAAGGATATCCCCATAAGGGATAAATGAGGTAGAAATAGAATAGCGTAACCAGGGCAAGAGTTATAAGCAATAATATTTTCAATAGTTTTCTTAAAAAAATCATTGAATTCCGATTTAAATGGAGTTACTAGAATCTCAGTTTTAGTTCCCTGAACATCGTTATTGCATTCACACATGTTATTCCAAAATAATTACAAGGTTCGGGAATTTTAATACTCTTTTCACTATTTGAACTCACCGATTGGGTGTATGAAATCTTGGGGATTGCGGGCTTTTAGAGTAAGCATAATATCTGGATTTAATGTTTTATTTCAGTAATTTTCGATTTTCAACATCTTGTAAAATACTCATTTGCTGAATTGCTATTTGATTTAGTTTTATCAATCGTTCTTTTTGAGGTATCTTTAAATGATAAACACAGCATTCAGGTTTTCCATACTTGACAAGCAAATCAATTCATTTATTGTGGCATAATCACGAATGTTTCCTTTCAAAACAGGGTTTGAGTCTCTCCACTGTTTAGCCGTAACCCCAAATAAAGCAACATTCAGAACATCAGCCTCATTTGCATAAATTATTGATGTTTGTGCTGCTGAAAGTTCTTGCGGAATGAGATTTTGTTTAATTGCATCGGTACGAATGTGATAATTCAACTTAGCCAATTCCCGCTTTGCAGTCCAACCAAGTTGTTTTTGTTCTTCTTCCTTTAGCCTTTGAAATTCATTAATCAAATACAATTTAAAAGGTACACTGATAGCTGAACCAAATTCAAAAGCGATGTCTTTATGGGCAAAAGTACCTCCATACTTGCCCTTTTTTACGATAATCCCAACGGCATTGGTTTTTTCTATCCATTCTGAAACGCTTAACACAAAACTTGGTAACCCAGCCTGAGTTTTAAAGTGGTCAAATTCGACCACTTTAAAATTTGGGTTATTGATTTGCTCCCAAGTGCCTAAAAATTCAAGCGTATAACGGTTTCTCAACCAGTTCTTAATAATATCAGCAGCACGGCTTTCACTTTCTTTTGCATTTGCCATATCGGTAAGTGAAATGTAATCTTTCTCCTCAACCGATATAATTGTGATTTCTGTATCTTTAACTTTGATTTTAGCCATTCTGTTGAAATTTGTGCATTATACAATTATACTTTCTTCTGGAGTAAGCTCTCTCCTTTATTGGTATGTTGGGAGGCGTGACTGTTATTGTTATACGCATTTTCAATAAACATAAATCGGATTGGTATAAACCCATGGTATCCATTGATCATGGAGTTTCAGGCGGGCCACGATCCTGTAATTACCCGGCCTAACCTTTGGTTCATAGTTATATTCATAGACATCCGAGGCTTCATCAATAACTTCCCCATGGTTTAAAAGCTGAAATTTCACCGGAAACGGTGACACGGCTTTCAGCGCATGCACATCCTTAATCATCACTGAGTCGCCCAGAATGGCGGTGATGCTGTCCTGCACGTTGACCGCAAAATATTGAAAACCTTTGGCCTTCGCCAGGCTTTCAAACGAGACATAAAGATGGCCTTTAATGATGCTTTCCTTAATATTGACATTAGAAAAGGTGTCGCAAAAAATATGGTTGTTCACGAAGTTAAAAGATTCATAATACGGATCCAGCTCCCACTTAAATGCCCAGCCATGAGCATCCGGCTCGCCCAGTAAAAGCTTGTCAAACCAGTTTGCTTCTCTGATTGTCATTGTTTTGGCATTGGAACCTACCCATTCAACTTTGCCATCATCTGTGTAGCGCGCCCGGAAGCTCTGGTTGTTATGGGCATCTACGGCACCAATCCCAACGATCTGACGCTGCCGGTTCAGCCTGTCCCAGTTTTTCAGGATATCAGTCTGCTCATCAAAGAGCTCACGGTAGCCCCAATGCTTGAATTTGCTGCCGTTTAACATATTGATAAGCACGAAGGGCAGAATACTTTTTTCATCCAGCAAATCTGTATGGATATTGTAAATCTCCATGGCGTGATAGTCGGGATTATCCCACAAATGGTCTTTTTCTGTATGTACATAAATCACCAATCCACCACGCTCAACAACCTGGTGAATCAATTTCTCTATATCCATGTTCCAGTCGAGTACCGTGCTTTCAAAAGGATTAACCATTAAACCGCTGCTTGATTCTGTCCCGGCCTCGATGATGATGCCGTCATATACGCCATGATAGCTTCTCGGGAACGTATCCAGTTTGTTGCGGGCATGGTCTGATAGGAATATAAATTCGAGTTCGGCTTTTTTGGCGGCCTCCAGAATTTCGGCCAGTGTGCCGCGGCTGTCGTGCGACCAGTAGGTATGCGAGTGGAGCACCCCCATGTGACTTTTCTTCTCAATATATTGCTCAGGCTGCCTGTATTTTGTCCACAGCTCTGCACGCTCTTTTTCCATTTTCGGATAAGTGAAAAACCTTCGCCACAGCGACGGCGCGAAAAGTATAAACAATCCCAGCAACAGAAGCCCGAGCAGGGTAAGCATGGAATAGAGGAAAATTTTCACTGACTTTCTGAGTAACTTCATTGCTTCAATCTTTTAAAAACCTGATCAATTTTTCGGGATCATCAGTCTGAATGCCATCAACGCCCCAATCGATCATTTGCTGCCATTGTTGATGCAGGAGTTCGGGATTGCGCTTATTTTCATCTACAAAAACCAAGGCCTGGTGCTTATGCACTTTTTGCCCGAAATCTTTATTGAAATGATTCATATCGCTGGCAATAACCGCCGGATGATAAGCTGCAAATACCCTGTCCAGATTTTCGGCAGAGCCGGGATCCGGCATGATGATACACGCCACACAAAATTGTTTTATTTCCATCAATGTCTTGTGCCTGGAAGCCGGCAAATACCAGACGGTTCGGCTTTCCATATTGTATTTTTTGAGGAGTGCGATGATCTGATCGGGGTCGCCGTCTTTCAGATCGAGGTAAATGCCAATTTTACCATGACTCAATTGGAGTATTTCTTCGAGTGTTGGAATGCTGGTATTTTTCCATATTTCACCATGCTTCAGACCGATGTCAAGTTGCTTCAATTGCTCCAGGGTCATTTCTCTGACTTTTCCATAGGCTCCATCAACATAAGCGTCGATGGAGGCATTGTGGATACTTACCAGTTGATTGTCACGTGTGGTGCGTACATCTATTTCAATAAAATCGCAGCCGAGATCAATGGCTTTCTGATATGCGGGGAGTGAATTTTCGGGAATCCCATGATGCGCACCCCGATGGGCAATAACATAAACAGCGCCATGGTTTGGAGCCGGGAGGACAGGTTGGGCATGACCTGAATTTGATATCAGAAAAAGAAGCAACAGGGTATGGAAGTATTTCACCATCTGTGTCACCAGTGTTTATTAAACCATTCAATCCCATCCGGGTAGGCCTTGTCGATGGGCAGATTTCTGTGCCGGCTGGGGTACCAGATAATTTCCTTTGGCTTTTTCGCTTTTTGGAACAGCAATTTGCTCGTGATGGGAGCAATGACCTCATCGTTTTCGGCATTGATCATCAGCAATGGCCGCGGAGCAATCTGCTTCACAAAGTTGATGGGATCGATGATGCTAAAGAAATCTTTCGTGTCCTCGGAAAGGGCATCGATGCCGAACATCAGGCTCAGATTGCCACCGGCCAGCGCAATAACCGGCACGCTCACCCGTTCATCCAACCCGGAAAATATGGTACCGATCACACCGCCAAGGCTGATGCCGAAAAAGCCTATTTTAACCTTATCAATATCCTGCCTGGTCATAAGATAGTCCACTGATCGCTGCAAATCAAAAACCGTCTGCGCAATGATATCACGTGTCCAGAAGCGATAGCCATCGGTCAGGCTGAAATCGTAATCATGCGTTTTGCGCTCACCGTGATTGGCGATATCGATTCTGAAAACAGCCAGACCGCTTTTCACAAAATAATCATGCCCTGCCTGGATGTAGTCCACCGTTTTTCTATCTCCTACCCCATGCAATAAAATGACGACAGGCGCCGGGTTGGCGGCATTGTCAGGAATCGACAAAAGCCCATAAACCTGCTGATTGTGCACACTGGTAAAGCGCACCTTTTCGATCACCACATCTCCTGCTTTTTCAATGTTTAAAACTGTGTCTTCCAACGGCAGCGCCCTGTCATAATCGTAATATTTTGACACAGGAAAATCATCCTTTGATATACAGGATACAGCAAAAAGAAGTACGGGTAAACCTCGCCGAAAAATTTGTCCTATGGTATGCATACAAATTTATTAATCAATAAAAATCACAACACCCCATTCGGGTCTGCCACAAACATGCGCGTACTCTGAACGAATGTTTCCCCATTCGGATCCTTGTATTTCAGATCGATATAAAATGCCTTATAGCCCGACTCCGGATAAGAGATGGTTGTGGTCACCTCGTCAACTCCACTTACCGAAAGGCTCACACTATCCCAGCTTTCGTCGCGGAAATCGCGGTCTTCAGAATCAGCAGTCCACACCAGGGCATCCAGAAGCAAATCAGAGGTGGCGCTAACCTTTAGCTCTGCTGCTCCATCAGATCCATTAATTTCCCAACTGCATGCCGGATAACTTTGATCGTTTACTGTGTTTGCAAAAAATGAGCTTAAAGCCTGGAATGCTTGTTTGCCGTCACCAAGATCATGGCCCGCATTGGGCACATACTGGATGAAATTCTGACCGGGTATGTCGTCAATATAGTTTTTGATTGCATCAACAGGCCAATACTCATCGATGGTTCCGATAAAAATCATTTTGGGCATTGTGAGGTATTTTCTGTACGAATACGGATCCACCATTTTTGTGATGTTTTCTCCAGACTCCGAACGGGCCGATTGAGGAATTCCCAATTTGGTGTAGTCCTCAATTTGTATGCTGTAATCGTTCCATGCTTCTATCTGGTATTCCAGGCTCACCGGCATATTCAGCACATCGATGACCATCGGGGCAATAGCCACCACCCGTGAATCGTTCGCGCCTGTGAGCCAGGTCGTCCAGCCGCGCTTCGAAGCCCCTGTCACCACAAAATCACTGATCTTTTTACCGGTTTCCTTCGGAATGAATTCCTGCACGGCATCCATAGCCTTCACAGCAGATTTGACCATTGGGAAAAGCAAAGGCCAGGTGTGATCGCCGTCATTTTTATAATTATGCAATGTGAAGGATATTAATTCATCTTCAGTAAGCCCATCGTACAGGGGCTGATTAGGAGTTTGTCTGACAACGCTGATGATTGCATGGTTTTTCTGCGCAACTACCGCAAGGCCCTTTACCAGATCGTCAGGCTTGTCTTTGAAATTAGGCTCGCCGTTTTTAATGCTTCCTCCTGTTATAAAAAGTATCCCGGAGTCATGTCGCACTTCATCGGGCACAAGCAGGGTAAGCTGGTGTTTCCAGATATGATTGCGCCAGTTCTGGGATGTGAGCACCAGATCATAAGCCGTTATCGGGAAATTTTCCAGCTGATATGACTGTTTCAACTCCCAGGCATAGGAGTTGTCTCCGTTGTGCAGATAGCTTTGCAGCGCAGTTTCAGGAGTTACCGGTTCCGGTTTTTTATCAGCGCAGTTTGCAAGAAAAAATATGATTACAACTGCCAAAATTATTTTTCGCATGATTTAATTTTTATATGAATAAATTAAAAGTCAATAGTTTGCCGGCGCCGGATTTTCCTGAATCATCATCAGGGCCTCCTGCATAAAAATTTCAGCCGTCATCTCGCCGAGGCTTGTGCGGGTAATATATTCGTAGCGCTTGAAACTGTTAAAGTCTTCCTTGGTAATGATATAACCAAAAGCATCATTGGTCAGCCCGAAAAGGAAAGGCGCTTTGGTGTGCATATTCCTTTTTAAATAATAACCAATATTGGGCAAAGCCTCGCCCGGAATGGTTAGTATCTGTGCAGTGCCGATATTTACCAGATTAATCATCGTCTTCAATGTATAGTCAGAAGAGAGATTCAGTTTCATTGGAGAATGGTCGATCAGCGCACGCATCAGTTCGGAATCAACTGGAAGTTCTATGGTTTTAGAAGCGCAAAACAAATCCGGGTTTTCCTGGATTTCAGCCTTTGAAATAATCTCAAGGGCCTGATCTGCCAGAAGCTCACCAATCCGGATGCATTCGTTCCAGTCGTTTGCTTCCTTGCTATCCGGCCGCCGGTTGTCTGCCGTAATCATACCACCGAGGGCTCCGTTCATGAAGATAGCCATGCCTCCGGCCTTAGCCTCAATCCGATCATACAAAGGCCCGCAAATATCAGGTGAAAGTATCCCCCGGTTCGATCCAATCACCTCCGGGTGTATGGCATAATTCACGAGTGTGGAGATCACCTTTCCCTTGTTATTTCCGTCCGTAGCAATGGCCTGAATCACACCGCACCTTGGGTCATACAGTTGCGGAGCGTAGTAATTATAGGCAATCCGGCCTTTGGCTTCACCGATGGCAATTTTAAGCGCTGCCGGTTCCAGTTTGTCGATTGCTTCATTCACAGCATCGGCTATCTGCTTCACACACCAGTTCAGATAATTGAAATCCGCCAGTACTTCACCTTTTTCATTGGGAAAACCATATGCGTCCGGCGCGCTGTGGGTATGTGTAGCTCCGATAAGGATATTTTCCGGAGCAATACGATCTATCAGCCCTCTTGACTTGTCGCCGAGTGTGGCAGGCCAACCCAGGTTGTCAATACCGACTATGGCAACCCTGTGCCCAGCCTTTTCCAGTACAAGGGCCCGCACGAAGAGATCGCCATTTTTTTCTTTTGAAGGGCTCGGCGTCCCGACTCCGCCTGATACCGGTAATAGCGGATCAGGTGTAATAACACGCATCGCGGCGCCGGCTTTGAATTCCTGGGCAAAAGCATGAAAACCAATCCAAATAAAGGTTGCACAAATAAAAATCAGTTTTTTCATCATTGTATTTTTAAATTATGAATCGCAAAAAAGTACACATATTTTACTTAAGTTCATACTGACAGGGCTATTGAAATATCCTTTTTATTGAATTTTCAGAGTCAGGCCATAAAGTCTGATTATGGATAATAGTCTAAAACTCAAATCGCAAGCATCGGAGGTCAATGGTCACTAGTCAATAGCCAATGGTATTCCTATCGACCTGACAACCTATCGACCTGACTAAATAGATGAACACGAAGGCCTGGAGTTGACAGACAGTCACTATTTAATGGTTTATTTCGAAATGATAATGGTATGATGCATTCAATGAACAGTAATATTTTAAAATGACTGCCGGGTATCCAAAATGCTGATGCACCCCGTTGCGGTCATTGCATTTTTATTACCTTGTGATTTACTAATTCTAAACAAAGTTTTCATGACCTTAAGTAAAATCCATCATTACATCGTGCTGCTGATTATTGCTGCATCTATGAGTTGTTCGGAAGACAGGACCTCGAAAAATATCATTGTTTATACCCCCGGTTCAACAGGCCTGCCCTCAAACCACCTGTTTCCGACTTCTTCTCCCGACAGGATTATTCTAAACCTTACCAATGATCCCATTCATTCAGTAGCCGTGAACTGGCGGACAGATACTGCAGTTACAGAATCATTGGTACAGATCGCAGTGGCAACACATGGCCCTGAGTTTGCAAAAAACACCAGGGATATTACAGGTAACATAGAGCAATTGGTGTATAAAGCCGAAAATGATCCCGAAGTGGCCGCCAACTATCACTCGGCAATCATCGATGGGTTGGAACCGGGTAAAAAATATGTGTATCGTGTAGGATCAGAAAAAGGCTGGAGCGAATGGTTTCAGATTCAAATGCCGGAGCCGGACAAGAAACTCACCCTCATTTATTTTGGTGATGCGCAAAACAATGTAAAATCCATGTGGGCGCGCGTGATCAGGGAGGCCTATTCCAAAATACCGCAGGCCGACTTTATGCTCCACGCCGGAGACCTCATTAATCGACACGACCGGGATATTGAGTGGGGTGAGTGGTTTTATGCCGGCTCATTCATTCATGCTATGGTACCCAGTGTGATGACGCCGGGCAACCACGAATACAAAAATGTGGTGCTCTCACCCCAATGGACAAAACAGTTTAATCTACCTAAAAACGGACCGGTAGGTCTGGAAGAAGTGTGTTATCAGGTGAACTATCCAAACCTCAAGGTTATTTCGCTCGACTCAGAGCAAATCGATGAGTCAGAAAAATTCCGGATTGCCCAGCGCGACTGGCTCGATTCTGTTTTGACGCATGACCCGAGGAAATGGACTGCCATCACATTTCACTATCCGATATTCTCAACAAAACCCAACCGCGATAATGTAGAATTCAGAAATGAATTTAAACCCATCTTCGACAAACACAAGGTGGACATGGTGTTGCAGGGCCATGACCATGCCTATGGCCGGGGAATGGTAAACAATGTGCCAACAGGCTATAAGGTGAAAGAAAAGACCTCCGGCACCATGTATGTGGTTTCGGTGAGCGGGCCCAAAATGTATGATCTTTCTGATGATCCGTGGATGGATCGGCGCGCAGCCAATACACAGCTTTTCCAGATAATCACCATCGAAGGAGATGTCCTTTCTTATGGCGCTTATACCGCGACCGGCGAACTCTACGATGCATTTGATTTGATAAAAACCAAAGGGGCGCCAAATAAGCTCGTAAATAAAATTCCGGATTTCGTGGAAAGAACAGAGTTGCAGAAATAAACTGTTTTTTGAATACATCGCTTTTCGTTCATTGATAAAAGTTTGCTCATTTTCCGGATTTTAACTCGGCTTTTTTCATACCAGATATGAACAATACCTTGCCACGTAAAATGCTATAAAGAAATTTTTATTCATAGATATTTAAAATGATCACTTACAAAAAAAATATTTTACCCCTGTTCATCGCACTGACAATTTACGGTTGTGCGACAAGGGATGATGGTCAATCAGCACCTACTGTAAAGGAAGTGATGGACGAGGTCATTACCAGACTTTATAAGGAAGTTCCATCGGATCAATACGCATCAGTCGATGACGACTTCATTTTGAATTTTTTGACTGAGGAAGAGAAAAATTTACTTGCAACCCAATACCAATACTTCAAAGTGAATGTGCCGGTCCGGGTATCGCTCATGCGCAGCAAAAGCCAGCAAGTGGTGCCCTTCTGGATTGAAAATTCTGGTTTTGTCAAAACGGATATGACTGTAAAAAATGACAATTATGATTACGAAGTTTGGCAGAAAGACTTCGATGCCGGCCGGGTAAATCTGGGCATTAACGGCTTCGATATGCATCGTGTGGTTTATTTTGTTTGTGTTGGTCCGCAACGCGCCGGCGATGTGCTGGAAATTTCAGAATATTATCCTGAGCAATATTCTCTGGAAACCATGAAAAAGGGCGCCTTTACCTATCACGACTGGTCAAGCCTGCTGATCGCTGAATTCCCGGAATCGCTTGAGGGGCATACTATCTTCACGACTGTCCGTGGCAGGGCGCGGGAAGCGCATGTCGTGGGTGCTTTCAGAGAAACGATGTTTCCTTCATCGGAAACACCAGATCAGGAAGTCCTCACATGGAGCGACAACCCGGAAAATACAATCGATATCCAGTGGCGCACTTCCGACATGGTCGAAGACGGGGTGGTGAAATACTGGAAGAAAAATGACAAAGATACCATGAGCATTCATGCCTCAAAGTTTGTGATGGAAGACCGGATGCTTTACAACGACCGGTATGTGCACCGGTTTACGGCCAACCTACGGGGCCTTTCGCCGGGAACGAAGTACAGTTATATGGCTGGTTCCAAAAGCCATGCAGCATTTTCAACAGTTAAACACTTTAAAACCCGGGGGGAAGATCAGGATAAGTTTTCATTTATCTGGTTTGGTGATACACACAAGTCGCCTGTTTGGGGTGAACTGCTTCAAAAGGCAAATCGTGCACATCCGGAAGTTGCGTTTTTCACGATTTCCGGAGATCTGGTAAGTACCGGCCTTTACAGGAGCGACTGGGATGAATTTTTTGCGTATTCCGGGGAAGTGTTTGCCGAAAAGCCATTGATGCCCATACCGGGAAATCATGACCGGCAGGACGGGCTTGGCGCATGGATGTATTATGAAATGTTCGCCCTTCCGGAAAACGGGCCCAATGAGGTGGCACCGGAAAGCACATACTCTTTTAAATATGGCAATGCCCTGTATCTGATGATCGATTGCACCCATCCGATTGAGACTCAAACGGAGTGGATTGAGCGGCAATTGTCTGAAACAGATGCAACATGGAAATTTGCAAGTCTTCATTTTCCACCATATAATTTTGGATACCCATATTACGACATTCAGGAAGCCTGGGTGCCATTATTTGACAAATACCATGTAGATATCGTGATGGGCGGCCATGTGCATTATTATATGCGTACAAAACCAATGAACAACGGGCAGGTGGTAAAAAGAATTGAAGATGGTACGGTTTACATCATTTCCATCGGCATTGAAAGCAGAGACATAGATTTGCCTGACGAACCCTTTGCAGATGTGCGGTTTGCCCAGGGCCCGCTTTATCAGCTATTTGAAATTGATGACAATGTGTTAACTTATACCGTCTATAACAATGACGGTGAAATCAGGGATGAACTCACCATTACTAAAAAGTAAGCTATATGAAACGAATCCTGCTGGCCATTTTGATATTTGGCTCATGTACTGCAAAAAAGGAAGCCCCGGCTACCTTTTGGTTTAAAGGCAATACACATACCCACACCGTGCTGTGCGGGCATGCTGACACCAGTCCTGACTCGGTGGCGCTTTGGTATCTGCAGCGCGACTACAATTTTCTGATTCTGAGTGAGCACAATCTGTTTATCGATCCGGATAGCGTCAATCTGCCGGAAGGCCGGCGCGAAGATTTCATTCTGATACCGGGCGAAGAAGTATCTGACTACGAACACATTCACACGACGGCGATGAATATCAACCGGCTGGTACCGCCACAGCATCCTGTTCCGCTTTCGGAAATTGAGCACAATCCATTCCGGAATTTCAAGGTTTACCTGATGCAAAAGCACACCGATTCCATACGGGCTGCCGGTGGCATTCCCATTCTCAACCACCCGAACTGGCAATCCGGTGCCCCGGCATCAGATATCGCACAGGTCGAGCGCCTGCACATGATTGAGCTGTATAATGGCCATCCTGATGTGCATAACTGGGGCAATAAGAGGCATGCCTCCATGGAGCAGAAATGGGATTCGCTGCTCACCGCAGGTCGAAAGATTTACGGTGTATCGTCTGATGATGCCCATGAGTTCAAAACCTGGAGCTTGGATGTCAGCAACCCGGGCCGTGGTTGGGTGATGGTACAAAGTGAACAACTTACCCGCGATGCCATCACCGATGCGATGGCTGCAGGAAAATTTTACTCCACCAGCGGCGTCATGCTATCTGTGGTAAAAATTGATAATGAAAATTACGAAATTTCCATAGATGAAGATGCGACCTACCGCGCAACTGAAAGTCCTTATGTGGTCGGTTATAAATCGGAGGAGCGAAAAGATGGATTTTGGATAGAATTCATCAGCGACGAAGGAAAAGTTGTAAAAACCACTGAAGGCACCAGTGCATCAATGAAAGTAACAGAAGGGGTGAAATACCTGAGGGCAAAAATGACTTTTTCACGAGTGCGCGGTAATGGTTCAGAGCAGTTTTTCGCCTGGACGCAGCCTGTGTTTTTGGATTAGGAAAAAAAAATAACATCCTCGTGGTCTGTCCTCCGGCAAACCACATCCTTCTTCTCCTTGGTCTGTCCCCTTTCGTGGTCTGTCCCCTTCTCCGTGGTCTGTCCCCTGAAAGACCACATAGCCTTAATTCGTGTTTTCTCTTCTCCGTGGTCTGTCCCCCGACAGACCACATTGCCTTGATTCGTGTCGACACGAACCAGCGCGAGGCACTTCCTTGCACAGGTTCCCCTCTCTGTCCGGTGGCATTTTGTTGATTTTGGGTTCGCTTATAATCATGACACCCCTGCGGGGTTTTATCTATGCTTCCACTTTCATCTATAATCATATCACCCCTTCGGGGTTTGGGCCACCCCTGTTCAATCGCTCGCGTGCCTGCGCCATGGCAAAACGGCGCCCCGCGAGTGATGGATACTGCTCCGTGGTCTGACCCCCGACAGACCACATTGCCTTGATTCGTGTCGACACGAAACAAGATGAGGTCATTCCGCAAAAAAAAGGTTGGTCAGGGCTTATCATAGCTGCCACCCGGCCGGAGCAGGGCGGCTGTGGTGGTGGGGTTTGCGGTTTGCGAGATCAAAGCAGATCGCAGGCAGATGCCGGGTTGGCGAAACGAATTCGGCACAGGCAGGTCAGGCAAGACGGCTATTGTTTGTTTGGTTTATTGCTCCACTCCCAGTAATCTCACCCGGACAAGCCGAACCAAACCTCAAACTAAATGCGATAAGAATATGTATTGCTTTCATACAGTTTATTTATCAGATTTGAGAAAAGTATGGCAAGTGTGTTAAGGTCTGTCGGGGGACAGACCTTCGATGAAGGGGACTTATCTAAGAGGAAGAGTACAGACCCTGGAGGCGGGGGACAGATAATAAAGGTGAATTTACCAATTTTATCCACTTTTTAATGCCGAAAGGTAGCCGTTTTTACATTTTCGGGGTACTATTGTAAATAGGAACATATCCGTAAGAAACAAACTATTTCTTAGCAGGATAGCGATAAAAGCATACATTAGATTCACTGCTTCAAGTAAAAATGGTTGGAATTTTATGAAGCAAAAATATTTTTTCAGAACCTCAAACAGGAGATAACAGATTTTCATCAGTAACTAAAATAAAAACACATTATGATACACCGACTTTTTTCATTATTGATCATTGCAATATTTTTAGTGTTCAGTGGCTGCAGCCAGAAAGGCGGCCCGGAAAGTAAGCAGGAAACCGCAGCGCCTGCCAACTGGGCGGAGCGCCTGGGCTATCCGGCCGGGAAAAAAGTAATCATGCTCCATGCCGATGATGCCGGAATGAACGAAGAAGCCAACATCGCCACGAAGGAAATGTTGCTCAACGGATACATCCAGTCTGCTGCTGCTATGCCTCCATGCCCGGCATTTGAAGATATGATCGAATGGGCCAAACAACATCCGGAGATTGATCTCGGTTTGCACCTGACGCTCACCAGCGAATGGAAAACATACAGATGGCCATCGGTGCTTCCGGTCGATGAGGTACCAGGGCTGATTGACAGCGAAGGTAAACTGTGGCGCAGTGTGCCGGAAGTGGTGCAAAATGCAACCCCTGATGAAGTGGAAAGGGAAATCAGGGCGCAGATCGAAAAGTCGCTGGCTATGGGATACAGGCCCGATCACATCGATACCCATATGGGCACGCTGTACGGGCATCCTGAATTTGCCAAAGCTTTCCTGACGGTCGCGATGGAGTATGGCATACCCGCCAATGCCATTGATATGTCGGATTCGCTGGTTCTTGCCTATTATAAAAAGGCAGGTTATCCGATCAACGACGAACTCATCGCCTGGATGGATCAATACACATTGCCCAAAGTGGACAATTTTACCAGCGCCCCCAAAGGCAACACCTACGAAGAAAAAGTGCAGGCATTCAAAGATCTGATCAGGTCGCTACGACCCGGCCTGACCGAAATTATTTTCCATCCTTCAGTCGGCACAGAAAATTTGAAAAGTGTTACAGGATCATGGCAGCAGCGCATTTGGGAATATGAGATGTTTGCCGACCCGGAGCTGATACAATTCTTCAAAGACGAAGGCATCATTTTTACCAACTGGAAAGAAATCATGAAACGCTTTGAGGCTATATAGTAATTAAAGGATTTAAGCAAACTAATATGACTAATAATCAAAATTCATTCGGAATAGTAAAATTATTCGCAATAGGAGTACTGGTATTTATCCTTATGCCTGGCAGCGGATGTCAGAGCATTCCTGATACACAGGCCGTATCAGACAAATACCGTTTAGTCTGGAACGATGATCCTGCCACCAACATCACTGTCGCCTGGGATCAGCATGAGCCGGCAAATCCGGAAGTTTGGTTCGGAACCAAAGATCATGGTAGGGCATATTGGAAATACCAGCAATCCAAAGGTGCGGACCGCGTTCTGGATAAATATGAAATGACTACGCATTTCGCGAAACTCACACATCTGAAACCCGATACTGAATATTATTTTGTAATCAAGGATGACAGGGGAGTAAGCGAGCGCCACTGGTTCAGAACGGCTCCTGACAAGCCAAAAGCTTTTACCTTTATTGCCGGCGGTGATACAAAAAGTGCTGATGCGCCGCTTGAAGCCGGCAGAGCCTCAAATCGGGTAGTATCAAAGCTGAGACCGCTGTTTGTAATGTTCAACGGCGACTTTTGCAGCGGAAATGGAACAGATCCACAACGATGGCATTTGTGGCTGAAGGACTGGCATGAACTCACCACAACAGAAGATGGCAGGATGATTCCGATTTTTCCGCTTCATGGAAATCATGAAAATGGCGATCATGCCAATCTGAATTATATCTTCAATACCCCTTATCAGCAGAATGATTCTTCCAAAATCTATTACTCCATTTCTTTCGGCGGTGATTTCGTCCACATGATGGCCCTGAATTCTTCTTTGGATCAGGGTGGAACCCAACGACAATGGCTTGAAAATGAACTGAAAACCCATCAAAACTATAAAATGAAAATTGCCGGCTATCACAAACCCATGTGGCCGCATACACAGCGAAAGGCGGAGCAACCTTATCAGTATAACCAATGGGCACATTTGCTTTATGATTATGGATTGAACCTCTCCTTTGACGGCGATTCACACATGAGCAAAATCACTTATCCATTACGCCCCGACAGCACTGCTGCGGATTCGTTCATGGGCTATGCCCGGGATGATGAAAAAGGCACCATGTTTCTCGGTGAAGGAAGCTGGGGCGCCTATCCGCGTGCCAACGATGACGATAAACCCTGGACTATAAAAAGCTTTAGTGGAAACCAGGTAAAATGGCTGCATGTATATCCTGCTGAAAACGATCTGCCCGACAGGGTAAACATTTATACCATCGTGACAGCAACTTACGATGAAGATGAAAATCAGACCTTGTACGATGCTGGTGTTGAACCCCTTACCGAAGCCAACCTGTTTGAAGTGCCCAAAGGCATCACACTCGTGGATAATGGGCTATATGGCAAGGTAATAAAGTATCCATTTAGCTTAAATTGATATAAGATTATTCCGGATGAACTAAATAACCACCTGATGAAACCAATTACTATTAATATTATTTTCCTGATGGCCTGGATGGTTTTCATACCTTCCTGCAACAACAAGCCACAAGAGATGCAAGAGCCGGTTAGTTACAGGGATAATATAATTTTTCCATTACAAAATGAACATGCACATGGACCCACCGTAGTTGAATTACCTGACGGAGACCTGCTCGCAGCCTGGTTTCAGGGATCGGGTGAGCGCTGGGCCGATGATGTGCGTATCCTGGGCGCAAGATTGTCGGCAGGAGATTCGGCGTGGTCATCCCTTTTCCTGATGGCCGATGTACCTGGTTTCCCTGATATTAATCCAATATTATTCATTGATCCGGAAGATAGACTCTGGCTGATGTGGTACCCCGTACTTGCCAATCAGTGGGAAACTTCCATACCGATGTACAGGATCAGCGTGGATTATCAAAAACCCGGACCTCCGGTTTGGTCATGGCAGGATGTGTTGTTTGTGAAGCCCGGTGACAAAACTGAGCGTGGCATACAGCCCGGCGACCGGTTTGTACAGGGAGTCCAAAGCCAGTTGGATGCATATGAAGCATACCTGAAAGATGAATTGTTGCCCGATTTGCCAAAGGAGCAAAAGGAGCAATACCGAAAACTTTGGGACAACTACCGCGCCCAGGTTGACAGCCTTGCAGGAGGCAAAAATATGATTCGCAATGGTCGAAGCCGCATCGGCGAAAATCCGGATCCGGTAAAACTTGGTTATCCGTTGTCGCGCCGCATCGGATGGCAAACAAAAAACAAACCGGTGATCATTAGCGATCGCATTATTGTACCGCTCTATTCTGATGGATTTGGTTGCACACTTTTCGCCATGACCGATGATCTTGGTAAGAGCTGGCAATACAGCAATCCGGTGATTGGCGGAATCGGCATTCAGGCCACCATCGCCATTTCTAAAGACGGCAACTTATCAGCTTATCTGCGCGATAATGGCCCGGCGCCCAAGAGAATGCAGGTAACCCGTTCGTCAGATGGCGGCTATTCATGGACCATTGCCAGGGATACGGATATACCCAACCCCGGAGCGGGTTTTGACCTGACAACACTCGAATCGGGCGAGTGGCTTATGGTGTACAACGAAACAGAAACCGGCCGCCACGACCTGACTGTCGCCATTTCTGATGATGAGGGGAAATCATGGAAGTGGAAGCGAAAAATCGAATATGATGACCGGGGTGAGCGGGCTTCGGCCTACCATTACCCGGCAGTAATCCAGGGAAAAAATGGGATGATCCACACAGTTTACAGCTTACATTATAAAGATCGGGACGAAGCTCCCGATAAGACCATCAAATATGCAGGTTTTTCAGTGGAATGGGTCAAGAGTTCGGCGGCTCAATAATAGGTTAATTGATCAATAGTCAATGGTTTTCTTAAGCGGTTAGCTGCATGCCTTTAGCTATTAGCTTTTTCAACCAGTAAATGTGAGTAGTCAAAGTTAAAAATTGAGATCACAAGCATCAATGGTGGATAGTCAATGGCAATGTGAGCCCCGGGCCGGTTGATCATTTGTTCGATATTCGATTGATCGTTTGTGGAGTTGTAAGCAACTGCGCACCCATATCAAATCCTGACCAATGCATCTGAAATATAATGTCCTTCACTATTTTGTTGATAATAATGCGTAGTGAGATCCTGTGCTTAGCTTTCAGCTCTTAAAATTACTCAATTCCCAAGGAGGGCATGAAATTGATTTTCTTTAGAAATTCATCAGTTTGCTCAAGAATGGCTTCATCAAAATAACGGGCATATGTTTCAATTCCTTCGCCGAGATAATGGTCTCTTCCTTCCAGGCTGATCAATTGAAATGTATTACCCAGTTCACGCATTTTCTTATCAAAGAACTGAGCAATGTAATGCAATACTGTGCAGTCACTTCGTCCGTGAAAAGCCAGGGCAGGTGGTAATCCAGGCCTCAAATTATGATATGGCGAAACAGACCAGATTTGCTCTCTTTTCTCACCAAGTATCATATCAATCCATGGTTCCAGCGTATTGTAATTGCTGGAATATAGCACCATCGCATTCGGCAAGGTGCTGATGTCCAGGTCATCAGTTTTCTCATTGATGCTGTCAAACAAGGCTGTGGACCAGGCCAGTTGTCCACCGGCGGATTGGCCACTCACTACAATTTTGTTGGAATCAATTTTCAGAGTACTGGCATTTTCCCGAAGCCATCGGATAGCCGAACGCGCATCTTTGACAGATTCGATCAGGGTAATATCCGGGTGTGGGTAGGTGCCATCTTCATTGACGGATAACCTGTATTGAAAGGAAAAGGTGATAAATCCTTTTGCCGCATAGCGTTTACACGCGTTATGGAAATCCGACGGATCGCCAAATACCCAGCCACCGCCATGGAAAAAGGCTATAGCCGGATTGTTAACCTTCTGATTCGCTTTCGCTGAATAAAAAATATCAACGTACAGTTCACGACCATTCACAACCTTATAGATCTTTGTTTCTGACTTGACTTGATCATTTTGAGCACAAGTAACTTTTGTGCAGGCAATCATGAATAAAAAAATAGAAAAGATTGATTTCATACTGGTAGAATATTAAACAGCTATCCGGGTGAAGGCATGTAATAAAGATACATGATAAATCTGTCATTTACAGACCTCCAGGCTTTTCTGTGTCCGCTTTGATTGACATTTAATCTAAAAAATTATGGATATTAAAGGTTATGGATTTCGCCCTTAATTATGTATTTTTCAAGGCTTTCGGATTGAAAAATCTTGTTATTTGAGGTTCCAATCGTAAGAAAACGCAGAGGTAGTTGATTGATCAATGATTAATTGGTCAATAGTCAATGGTATTCCTATCGACCTAACAACCCAAGGACCTATCGACCTAACTATGCGAAACTTGAGTAATTAATTGATTACTATTCAGTTATTCAAATATCTCAACTCATTGCTTCCTGGATATTGATAAAACTACCCGTCAGTAGCATCAATACTGATCATCCTCTTTCCCGGAATGGAGACCTGCACCATCCCAATCATTCGGTTTACCAACAATTTCCCGCCATGGATTTACCAGCCATAATAAATCACGGTTGAGCTTCAATTCATACACCATCATCGCGAATACAGGAATATACTGCAACCAGAGCGCCCAGCTTTGCTCCACAAAACCATCCACGCCATAACCGGCATAGGACAGAAAAATCGTGCATGACCACAACAACGGAAACCGGTATCTGGTAAAAATCGAAAATGCCACCAGGGGTGTGGCATACCAGGGATGCACAATTGTTGAGAAAAGCAGATAAATGAAGAGTGGCCACAAGAAAATACCGGGGATATTTTGATTGGGTGATTTTTGGAACAAGGCAAGCAAGACAATCAGAAATATAGCTAAAAGTCCAAGGCTGATGCCTGCAGTCTGAATGACGTTGTAGCCGACCAACCAAAAGCCAAGCTCCCTGATCACGTAAAATATACTAGCATTGAACTCAAATTTTTGAAAGTACAGCCCAATACTTGATGATAAACCCCGGGAGAGTTCGGTTCCCATAAATGGCCAGAATGCCAGTGCGACAAAAGCAATCACCATGATATAGAAGAAAGCTGCCTTTTTAATTTTCAACCTCTTCAGGAAGAAAGGCAGGAGTAAAAAAGGTGTTAATTTTGACAAAATCGCGAGGCTCATGGCTATGGCTGTTCCTGCCAGGTTGTTTTTATGAAAATACCATGCGGCAGCCAACATAAAGGTGATGAGCAAGGCTTCGAAATGAACATTACCCGTGAGTTCAATGATCACCAGTGGATTCAGAATGTAAAAAAGGGTTAGCTCTCTTTTCAGGTGGAGTAATTTGAGTAAGTGCCACATCAAATAAATTGAAGCCATTTCCGCGGTAAAAATGACAGTTTTCATAACCGTAAGGGCTACAAAGATATTACCTGTTCCGACGTAGGCTGATATCCAGAAAACCAGTTGACAAACAGGCGGGTAAACGGTATAGTAATCCGGCGAATTCAGTGAACTGTATAGTCCGTTTGTAAGTTGAGGAATGCTTATTGCCGGGTTTTCCATAATCTCAGAAGGAAGGTAGGCAAACGGATTGATTCGGTTTAGTGTAAGGATTCCGTCCCAAAAAAAGCGGTAAAAATCATCAGATAATGTTGGCACGGAAAACACGAAGATCAAACGGTATGCAATCCCGAAAAACAGAAGAAAACGAAAGCTGATCACCGACCTGACCAACAAGATATAGGCAATAAAGAGAATCAAAAAGTTGACCAGGAGCAGGGTAGTCTCGGTGCGGGAAATGAAAAATGCAATCCGTATATAAATACCAAGACTAAGAAACGCAGCAATAAAGGAAACCAGTTGGCCTGGTCGTCGTTCCAGATTATCCTCAAGCAATCCCCGAATGCTCATATGTATTTAAAAATGGTCCACAAGATTTTATAACCAGCCATCAATGTTCCTTTAATTGTCCCTGACACTTTAGATTTGCCAATGCGCTTTCGGTAGTTCACGGGAACTTCCACAGACCTCAGGCCTCGCTTTGCCGCCTTCAGTTGCATTTCTACTGTCCAGCCATAAGTTTTATCCTGCATGTCGATTTCAAGCAGTTTGTCATAACGAATCGCCCTGAAAGGACCGAGGTCTGTAAATTTCACTTTATAAAATATTTTCAGCAGAGTTGTTGCAAGCCAGTTTCCGAATATTTGCTGAGGCGTCATCGATCCTTTTTGCTTCTGTCCCAACGCCCTGGAGCCGATTACCAGATCAGCTTTGTCGTCCGCGATTGGCTCCACCAATTTAGACATTTCTTCCGGGTAATCAGAATGATCTCCGTCAATAAAAACGACGATACTAACGGGTTTCGCAGTTGTTTCCTTAAGATATTCAATTCCTTTCAGGCAGGCATATCCATATCCTTTTCTGGGCTCATCGAGCACGGTGGCGCCGCAGGCTTTTGCTTGTTGCACGGTATCATCTGTTGATCCGTTGTTGACAACGATCACCTCAGTGACCAAACTTTTTGGGATTTCGCTGATCACGTGGCACACGGCATGCTGTTCATTGAATGCCGGAATGATTACATAAACTTTAGAATGGACAAGTGAATTCATTTCCAAAAATCGGGACAATTTTTATAAACCAACTGTCCGGAAAAAAACTTTTAAAAACATTACAAGTTAATATCGCCTATTAACAATCCATCAGGAATAAGCAATAAAATCAACGCGGCAAAAAAAGCGATTTGAAGCCTCTGCATCATAGAATGTTTATGATTATGAAATTTCAGAAAAACTACAGGTTTGTTCACTTCATTTGCCAGCTATACTTGCCTAAGCAAAGTCATCATGGGAATCAGATATGTATTCATGAAAATATTCCGTTTAAATAATAAAATTTGATTTTGAACCAGATTTGGTTTTTATTCGACATTCAGTCAAATCACATTTAATAAAAGTTATTATAAATGAGTGAAATAATCAGAACTTCAAATATCTCAAAGATTTACACGATGGGAACCCAGACTGTAAATGCCCTGCAATCCATTTCTATCGAGATCAACAGAGGAGAATACGTAGCTTTTATGGGGCCGTCAGGCTCCGGCAAATCCACCCTGATGAATATCGTGGGTTGTCTTGATACACCATCCGGCGGCACATACATTCTAAACAACAAAGATGTAAGCCACATGACTGAAAATGAACTCGCGGATGTGCGAAACAGGGAGATTGGTTTTGTGTTTCAGACATTTAACCTGCTGCCACGTGCTACTGCACTTGAGAATGTGGCCTTGCCATTGATTTACGCAGGGTTTGGCAAAAGTGACAGAGACGAAAAAGCCATGAATGTGCTCGAAAGTGTGGGTTTGGCTGACCGGGCAAAGCATAAGCCCAATGAGCTCTCAGGTGGCCAAAGGCAAAGGGTCGCCATAGCCAGGGCACTTGTCAATGACCCCAGCATCATTCTTGCCGATGAACCAACCGGTAACCTTGACTCCAAGACATCCTATGACATCATGGACTTGTTTCACGATCTGCATGAAGGTGGCAACACCATCATCATGGTGACGCACGAAGACGACATTGCACACTACTCTCACCGTATCATACGTCTGCGGGACGGGCTAATCGAATCGGACAAGAAAAATGATGATATCTTCACAACTAACAGGATACGGCAAACTGTTTAATAAAAAACTCAAGTTTCGCAGATAAAAGTTTTTTAATAACAATCTATAATTCAAGTGATTAAAACCTGGCGTGCTTTGTGCCTTCCGTTGTGACCTTTGTGTTGAAAAAAACAAATCCGCAAGGTGCGCAAGGGAGACCCTATGATCGCAAATCAATTCATTCCAAAATGGAGTTTCTATATTGCTAAAAATCAATGTGTTTTTTATTTATAAAAAAATCTGAATATCAATATTGTATATCAGGTACTAAACTTGAGTAAACAATAGAATTAAAATATTTTGTCTTCGTCCCAACAACACCCCGGTTATTTTGTTTCCATTTCTTATGCGGTTGTCGAACCACAATAGTTAACGTAACATAATATTTACAATGAAGATTTATACAAAAACAGGAGATAAGGGCCAGACCTCATTATTAGGTGGTACGCGGGTACCGAAAAGCGCATTGCGCATTGAGACATATGGCACGGTAGATGAACTCAACTCCCACCTTGGATTTGTCAGCGATTTGGAAACAGACGCGGAAAGGATAGCGTGGATCAGGGCAATCCAATACAGGTTATTTACTGTCGGCTCATCCCTTGCTGCCGAGACTGAGAAAGCGAAGGATTTTAAGCCCGACCTGGAAGAATCAGACATCACCATGCTCGAAAAAGCCATCGATGCCATGAATGAAGTATTGCCGGCTATGCGCAATTTTATCATTCCCGGAGGGCACCAGCTCATTTCGGCCACGCATATTTCCCGGACTGTTTGCCGAAGAGCTGAACGCCTGGTGATCCGACTGGATGAAGAAGATCAGGTTGAAGAAATAATTATTCGCTACCTCAACCGCCTGTCTGATTTTCTGTTTGTCCTTGCCAGAAAACAGGGATTTGACCTTGGGGTCGATGAAATACCCTGGAAGCCACGGGGATAATTTATGGATATTGGGTCATTTTTAATTACATTTACCACCCCTTTTACAATACATTAAAAATGACAGATACCATCAATATCGCTTACCGCAAGGTTAAACAGTCCGGAATAAGCCGGGTAGATTTTAATAATATCCCTTTTGGCAAAATCTATTGTGACCATATGTTCGTAGCTGAGTATAAAGAGAATCAATGGCAGAATTTCACAATTGAACCCTACGACCTGCTCAGCTTCACACCAGGATCAGCAATTTTGCACTACGGCCAATCCATATTTGAGGGCTTGAAAGCCTATCGAAGCCCTCAGGGAGAAATTTTAGTCTTTCGGCCTGACAAAAATTTCAGTCGGCTAAACATCTCAGCAGAGAGAATGTGCATTCCTGAGATACCTGAAGAAATTTTCATGACCGGCCTGACAGAACTTTTAAAACTCGACCGAGCCTGGGTGCCCGAAGTGCCGGATACATCACTTTACATCAGGCCGTACATCTTTGCGCTGGACGAGTACATCGGTATCCGGCCATCAGAAACATATAAATTCATCATTTTCACCTGTCCTGTAGGCGCATATTATTCCAGGCCTCTGAAAGTCAAAATTGAAACGAAATACAGCAGATCGGTTTATGGTGGCACCGGTTATGCAAAAGCTGCCGGCAATTATGCCGGCTCGCTCTATCCTGCAAAACTCGCACAAAAGGAAGGTTACGATCAACTAATATGGACTGACGGCGCTACACATCAACTTGTCGAAGAAGCCGGCACAATGAATCTGATGTTTGTGATAAACGATACCCTGATCACGGCAAGCACTAATGATACAGTATTGGCAGGTATCACAAGAGATAGTGTGTTGACAATAGCTAAGGACTGGGGATTGAAAGTAGAAGAACGACCGGTGACAGTGAAAGAAATTATCTTCGCACTGGAAAATGGAATGATGACCGAGGCTTTCGGTACCGGCACCGCTGCCACCATCGCCAAAATCCAGACCATCGGTTATGAAGGAACGGATTACAACTTACCTGCAGACAATGAAAGCAGCTTTTCGACCAGGGTTCTCAAAGAACTGAACGACATCCGTACAGGAAGAAAGGAAGATACGCGCGGCTGGGTGTTCAAAGTTTGAACCTACCCATACCTGCCGGAATCAACTTATTTTTCGACTATGAAAAATGTATTATTTTTTTTATTACCTCTTTTTTTTTCTTTTTGTTTGAACCCGGCCATTGGCCAATCAAGGTATATCGTAGTTGAGAAAATGTTTACAGATAAGCAGGTGGTTTATAGTTCAGGCGATGAATTTGTTTACAAACTGAAAGAAGAGAAGTTTTTTCGCCGCAACTATATTATTTCACTAAATGACACAGCCATCGTATTTCATTACAATACCATTCCATACCATGAAATTGCTGTTGTGGACGTAAGTGGTCACCGATTTGGTGGCAATTGGCGGGGAATAGGCACGTTGCTCCAATTCGTGGGCGTGGCCTACATTGCAATCGACCAGTTTAACCAGGTGG
>CAYZWN010000049.1:0-24026 GCA_964482185.1 uncultured Roseivirgaceae bacterium | reverse complement strand
AGATAAAGGTATAGTTTGGATGTGTTGAATTCACGATCGAACCTATAAGCTCACCGTTGCCATTTGGCGCGCAGAAAGTAGATGCCCTGGCCCTGACCGATTCGACAGGAAAAATTCTTGCGAGATGCACCACAGGAAAATAGGTATTATCACATTGTGAGACTTTATCAATTATCTGTACTGAATAGCTGCCTGAATCAAGCGCTGAAACCGTTGCGCCATCCGGGCTTGAAGGCATAATAGGGTTGCCAACCAGATCGGCCCAGACGTAATCGTAATCAGTTGCTCCGCCGGTATTTACTGCAGCTGTGATGCTTCCTGTAAACAATGCAGGATCGCACGCAACCTGGGGTGAGATATTCATTGTTGCCAGCGGGAACGCCCTTGCATCATTGATTGTCACAGTTTCAGGCGCAGAGGCACATAGTGTAAAAGTGTTTACTGCCGTTACGGTATAATTTCCAACATCAAGATCGCTGATCGTCGGGTTGGCCGAGGTAACAAGCAGGCTGTCTTCAACAACGCCATTGCCGCGATAAACCATATATTCGTATTCAGCAGGATCCAATGAGGCATCTAAGGTCACAATGATCTGTCCGTTTGGCGATGCACATGAGGTGACGTCCACGGCAGAAATAGCAATGTCGGGCGGTATTACTGTCATATCCTGAATCAGGGTATCAACGATGGCTGTACATAATGTGCCATCTTCAATTACCACAAGCCTGTAAGGGCCGGCTTCAAGCATGTCAGCAGTTGGGCCACCTGTGTATCCCGGCCGGGCCGGAATAATATCATTCGGTCCCTTGTACCAATTAATGCTATAACCTGTAGTGGTTGGTGTGCCGGCTTCATCCACTGCGCCGGATAGCTGACCTGTCGGGTTGGCGGGGTCGCATGAGATTTGCTCGGAATCCACCGTTACGATCGGAATGGGCAAAATACTGATATCATCAATGGTGATGGTCGCAGGATCAGACGGGCAGAAAGTTGCGCTGTCAATCGCCTGGACTGTAAATGTGTCTGCCGGGAAGGTATTAATATAAGATCCCGTGAAATCAGGAGGGCCGTTACCTATCGACAGTCCGGCGAACCACTCAAAACGGTAACCCGCGGTGATTCCACCGACGGTTGCTTCCGCGATGCCTGAATTCGGATCGACACACGAGGTGATGTCTGCAATTTTCGTGGCAGTTATCAACGGTAAAGCAACGGCATTGGGTACCTCTGCATTGATGGTGGTATCGCATCCTGTGGCTGTTTCAGTAATCACCACCGTATATTCCCGACTTTCAAGGTTTTGAGCAATGGCGCCGGTTCTCTGGATAAATGACGGGACTTTTGGGTCTTCCTGGAAGTACCATTCGAAACTGTAACCCACTGTCAGGGTATCATTTCCGTCAATAACCCCGGCACCCAAAGCACCGTCATATGGCAGCTCACAGTTGGTAAATGGAGAAAGCTGTTCAATAAAACCTCCCGGGACGTTTACGCCTGCACTATCTATGGTGATGGTTGCAGGATTTGAAGGACAACCAGTCAAATTATCGATAGCCACGACGGTATAAGTGCCACTGTTCAGATTATTGTTTACAGCTCCAGTATAAATTATGGAACCAGAAGGGGTATCACCCCGATACCAGTTATATGTTACATCCGGAACTCCTGCTCCGATGGCTGTGACATGGATGTTGTCCCAATAGTATTCTTCGTCTGAGTGATCACTTTTCGCCCGGATAACAATTTGCAATGTGCTGCCATTCAGATTGTTAACGCCTACTGTTTGGGCGCCAAAAGTTCCCTGTAGCCTTCCGTTAATGGTAAACATAGTCTCTGGTCCGCCATCGAGAATATAGTAGGTTTCGATATAATCATTATCCTCATATGTCGCGTTTGAAGTTTCAAAATCAATGGATACACTTACATCGGATACATTTGAAATATCAATTTCTTCAGTTACAAAAACAATTTCACAGTCACTATTAGTAACAACTTTGGTTCTGAATTTGAAATTCTGAACATATATGTTATTACCAGGTCTGCAATCAGGACCAGATTGATATGTTGACCATGCTGTTGGCCCGTTATCCTCAGTTGTGCCAGATGCCAAATCTTCAAAACCTTCATACCAAAGTGTGCCACGAATGAATGTTGCGTCAACATTTGCCGAGGCAATGCCATTGGCAGGAACCGAATCAGTACATACCAGGTTTGGCGATATAGCTGTAAGGTCAACATCAAAGGGGATACAGCCCACATCAATAAACACATAAGCACTATCGCACTTGGCATAGCACTTAATTGAATTCACATCACAGGTAACATACCTGAGCGTATCTACACCTACGAAGCCGGTATTGGGTGTGTATCTTAAATAATTAACATCCAGGCTGTCAAAAATAATGGCCTGCCCATTTTTAGCCGGCTCAATAATTATCGGAACATGTAATTGGTCGCCGTCGGGGTCATTATCATTTGCTTCCACATCGATGACTGTGCTTGTGTTAAGAGGAATAGATGCATAATCATCCTGAGCAAAGGGAGCGAGGTTTTCACCAAGGAGGCATATCGTTTGCTCATTGATGGCTCCTCCTGTAGAGCCTGTAAAGCCGAAACGCATGACCGGGTTGCCATTAAACACATTCCCAATCATGTCATCGGTATGCGTCATGATCATTTGAAGTCCTGTAAGATCCGTAGTTCCATTGTAAACATCTCCCCACAATTGCAGGGTTTGCGTGCCATCCGGATTGGTGATCCACCTGATCTGAAACATGTAACATCGATCATCTTCAATGTTGTGGTATGGACTTCCATCTGGATTATTAGCCGTGCCATAGGCATAAGACGGTTTTAGTGGGAGTATCCTGTCTCTGTTACCAAGGGCATCTTCAATGATTTGCTGCTGGCCGTAGATATCACCGTTGTAAACTACTGAGGTGTGATCCCATGTATAAAAGGGACTCATTGGTTGTGCAACCCCGTTGGCGTCTGTGCCATTGCGGCCATCCGGAACATCCCTGTTATTCCAGGTGTCCAGCTCAACAGCAACCGAACGTTGTATTTTATGATTTTCCGGATCGTCTCCCGGTCCATGCGGTCCGGGTATTGTATTGGGTCCAACTCTACTCAGGTGCATGGCATATCCCAAACCGCCGCCATCGTCGCCTGTTGCAGCTTCCAAATCCCACGTTCCGGCGCCGCCGATAATCACCTGCTGGCCGGGATCAACCGTGATATCCCTGGGGTCCTGGTGCATCACAAATGCGAGTCCATCCGCGCCATTTCCATCGCGATCGCCCATATATACCACAAAGTTAAAAGCTGTATCCTGAGAGAAATCTACTTTATCCGCCCACCAGACTGCACCAAACTGGTTATTCAATTCCCAGGTAACGGTAAAGCATCTTTCAGATCGCTTTACGGCATCGTATTTTGGTATAAAGGGATCCTGGGCAAAACCATCAATATATTTCAACAATGAGATTATAAGGATAAGGCCTACCCTTAAAAACAACCATTGTTTTCCAATAAGGAAATCCAAATGAAGGTGTTTGAATATGTTGGCTATTGATCTCATATTTTTATTCGCTACAATCATTAATATAAAAAATGCAAAAAAATATTTGAAAATTTATATTTAATGCTGATTTCTCAATTTTAGTAACCTTACGAAATGACAAATTGTGCATCATGCCGGAATGGGTTATTTCTACTGTAATGATAGGAATTAGGCATAATTTGTAACCGCTAAAACTGTTGCTAATAGCGGCACAAACTTACACTGGTTACTAATCTGTGGATTTAGTAAAAATACTTTTTACCTGATGAGCGTGATGTCACCCGTATGAACTTCACTTGCGCCGCAGGATATGATATAGTAGTAAGCGCCCTCGGGTAGTTCTTTGCCATTGAGCATACCATCCCAGTCATTGTTATATTGTGAGGACTCATACACATTTTGGCCTCTCCTGTTAAAAATTCTGATGGGGCAGGACTCATACACATCGATATTATTAATCAGCCAAACATCATTTTGCCCGTCGCCATTGGGTGTGAATGCCCGGGGAGCATCTACTTTTATCGCCACCTTTTCATCTACGTAAACCATTACACTGGCAGACCCGGAGCACCCAAAGGAGTTGGAGCCCAGAACCGTGTATTCAGTTGTTATTGACGGAGATGCAAGGGGGTTGGGGATATTTGCATTATCCAATGATTCTGCCGGCGTCCATGCATAATTTTCGGCGCCTGCAGCACCAAGCTGTGCGCTGCTGCCGTTTTCAATTCGCTGAGAACCGGATGTGATTTCTACATATACATTATCCACTTCCTTCACTTCTATTTCATCACTGCTTGAACATCCTGCACTGCCTGATGAAGTTACCGTGTAAATACCCTGATCTTTTACAGTGATAGTCGGGGTGGTTTCACCCGTGCTCCAGACGACCTGTCCGGGGCTGGCATTTACAGACAACACCACTTCGTTGCCTTCGCAGAGATTGTATGATCCGGATGGTACAGCCTGTCCATCAGCTTTAATTTCAAGGTTAAGGAAGGCCGAGACGCTGATTGTGGCTTCATGCGTATCCATGCAGGTTGTATTGCTGTAACCTACCTGAAGCAGTACCTTAAATGAACCTGATGTGGTATAGGTGTGCGTCGGATCCTTGACATTGGAAATTGCGCCATCACCAAAGTCCCAGGTGAAAGCCGGCGTTTCGGTATCATCATAAGTAGAGGTGTTGTTAAACTGGATGGCTTCATTAAGGCAGCTGCTGGAAATATCTGCAAAAGAAGCCACCGGCTGTTTCACTTTTTTAATATCAAGTGGGCTGCTGGTTCCTGAGCAATTATAAGTGTTATTTACTGACACCTCATATTTACCGGAGGTAGTGCTGTTATATTTATTACCTGTAACACCGGTAATGGTATTTCCATTTAATTTCCAGACGTAAGTCGAATTGCTAAACAGCGGAACAGATAATTCGTTGATGGTTCCTTCACAAAAAATGCTGCCGGCTGATGCTGAAATCTCCATATCGGGGATGCTGCTAATTTGTACAAGTGTAGTGACTGGATCTGCACGACAGCCGGCAGATTCCAGGACAAGTGCATATCGACCCGCATCAGCGACCGTCGCTTCATTGATGGTAATATCATTGCCCTGAAGCACCGTTTCATCCGGAGTGTGCCAATAATAATTTACTCCTGATATCAGGGGGGCGCTGAGCTGGAAGGTGGAACCCTCGCAGACCACGCCGGGATTTACGATGCTGACTGTCGGCGGCAGATTGTCGCCGCCATCTGTTACTGTTACGGCAGGGCTGGTTGAACTGCAACCATCAGCAGCAGAGGTGATCGTAACTGCATAGGAGCCTGCTGTGGTGATATCAGTAGTCGTGGCTCCGGCCTGAGCAGAACCTGTTGAGAGGTTGGTCCAGCCATAATTTACCTTCAGAGCCGGAGTTGCCCGTAGTGTAACGGGCTTATTGCTGCAGATTGGTGGAGGTGGCGCAGGATTGATTTCTGCGACTACACAATGTGCATTTCTGAAAAATACCAATTCATTGTTGCCGGAAATCCTGTTAACGTAGCAAATATCCGGCTTTGCATCACCATTAAAATCAGCAATGGCAACGTTGAATGATACATCCCTGTTTCCGATGGCGTGCGGCAGGAAGCTAATATTATTTGGAGTGGAACGGTTAATGAGCGCGGTAAGCTTATCATTTGAGTCGGTAGTTGTGACGACTACATCCGGCAAACCGTCACCATTCAGGTCGCCAATATCCAATCCCCATGGTGCACGCCCGGTTTCAAAAAACTTTGGAGATGCAAATGATGGGTTACCGGAACTTCCGTTATTAGTAAGCACATAAATATTATTTACAAGGTTAGTTACCACAATGTCCTTGTCACCATCATTATCCAGGTCGGCAATTTTAAGGTTTACCAGATTGGAGCCTGAAATTGTCAGGGATTGGGGAGCGCCCATCGATATATTGCCGGCGGTGCTTTTATTGGTAAAAATGTAGATATCCGATTTATCAGAGTTACACACAATTTCAGGCTTGTTATCATTATTCAAGTCGGCAACATCGAGACCTACAAGAGAACCTGCGGGTGTTGACAGCACCTGTCTTGCAGTGGACGGGAAACTAATATTGCCCGCCGTGCTTCTGTTTCCAAAAATAAATACATTGCCCAGGCCCTGATCGGTCATAATAATATCAGGCCGTCCGTCCTTATCCAGATCATGGATTTTTAATCTTCTGGTCGAACTGGAACTCGTGCCTTCAGATAGCATAATTGTAATATAAGTATTGAATTTGATGCCGGTTGTACTTACATTTTTAAATATATAAATGCGGTCAGCGTTGCGACCACCTTTTCCGACTACAAGTTCGGGTTTTCCGTCCCCATCCAGGTCTGCACAGGCCAGATTTCTGGCACCGGTGCCTGTATTCAGGTTCAGGTCATTTACTTTTTGAAACTTAATTTCCGTATCGGATGCTTGCGTAGTATTTTGATAAACTGTAATGGCTGTTGAACCGACCTCATCAGAGTTGTTGGTAGAGGCTATGTCATTCAGGCCATCTCCGTTGAAATCGCAGGCGCACAAATCAAATAAATCCCTGTCTTCCTTAATCCTTAAGGATTCAATAATCCGGGTTGGATCAAAATTATTTCCATTGAATGCCAAATTAAAAAATTGCGGTGCGTAACCGGTTAGTCTGGATGTGAGGTTGGTTACTGAAATATTCTGGTAGTTGGTGCCTGCCGGCGCCAGTACTTCTATAAGAAATTCCGAAGAGGTCAGGATGGTGCCTTTTGCAGCCCCAAAATGAACGCTCAAATCATTTGTATTGGCGCTGAATCCGCTACCAGTTATTGTTACCAATTCACCATAGGTGCCGGAATGTTTATCTACCTTTTGAATGTCAGGTGTCTGCGCCTGTGCAAGTCCAGTCGCAATTATCAGAAATAGTATATGTATTTTGCGAGATAGTTTCATACTGCTTGTTTGTTGATCTTAAACAATTTAGCTACTGAACCTGCAACACCCAGTTTTCTCTGAACTGTGCGCCGATCTGATTAAATCGCTCGCTGGTATCAGTGGCCTCTTCAAATTCTTCACTTTCGAAAATGTACACATAGTAAATTCTGGTCTGTGATATATAACCAAATTTGGTGTAGAAGCCCTTGATAAAGAGCCCGTCAGAATATTCTTCTGAATCGCGGTAGCTGCTGAATGTACCAACAACCACATAATTACCTTTATTTAATTCCAGTAAATGATCGCCCTTTGTTACAGTTGTCGGACCGATATACTTACCGGCATCATCAAGCGTAGGCTCTACAAATGTTTGTTTTGCTTGTTCCATGGCCTGATTATTTTCTTCTATTAATGCATCGAGCTCATCAAAAGTAATCTCAGGTGCTGGCTCTGTCTCCATTTGGATAATCAATGCGTTTTCTTCACTTTCAAAGACTATGGTATCTTCCACTAATTCCGGTTCAGGAATAATTTCCAATTCCGGTTCAGGTTCAGTATCAAAAATAAACTCAACTTCCGGCTCCGGCTCTGGCTCAGGGTCAAAAATAAATTCCATTTCCGGCTCTGGCTCCGGCTCAGGAATCAATTCTAATTCAGGCTCCGGCTCAGGAATGAGTACAATTTCTGGTTCCGGTTCGGGAACTACAGCCTCCGGTGCAGCTTCTGTATTCATCTCATTCAAAAGATCCTGAAGCGCATCTTCTTCTGAGTAGGTTTCTGTTGGCTCAGTCTCCGGCTCTTCAAACGGGTCGTTTTGCGGCTGATACTTTGTTTGCGTTTGTTGAGCAGGCAGTCTGCCCATGGATTGGAGCATGTTTCTTCGTTGCTGTATCAGATTCACCTTGCCTTTCTTTTTCTTTTCCCCGAAAATCAACGCGAGTTGAATATCATGTGTGTTGTTATTGAATGTAGCCGGCGCTGTATTGAAAAATTCGTAGGCGTAGCCAAATTTGAAATTATCCTTAATGTTGATACCGACCAAAGCGGTTGCGCCATAATCCTGCCTGTAAGAGCCACCAACCCAAATGGCATTCATAAAGTGCAAAAGTCCGATGATTTCAAATTGGCCGGGCATATCTACATTGTAGTAGTATAGTGCAAAAGGCTCCAGGGCAAATTTATCCTCAGAGATTTGCCATTTGTAACTCGAAGTCAGAATCATATCATTCAACGGGCTGATTTCACCCTCGGCAAACGAAGTGTTGCTGAGGGTTTCTGATTGAAATATTTTGGGCAGGGAAATGCCCAGATTAAAGCCTTTGTTGTAATAGTTGATGCCCGCGTTACCGTCCAGAAACATATTGTTGTTGAGCGCATCGACGATTGCAGGATCATTTGGATCAACCGCATCCAAATCTATGTTATTGAAGCCGACTCCTCCGGAAAGCGCAAAACTCAGGTAATGATTTTCATCAAATTTGGCTCTGTAACCAAAAGTAACCAATGCCTTGGTCGTACTCAGAATACTCCGTTCGTCATTCATGATGTAAACACCAAAGTTGAGGGTCTCTTTGAAAATTGTATGAAAATTAAATCCGAAAGTACTGGGTGCCCCACTGATGCCCGACCATTGCTGGCGGTTGTAAAGATAAAATGCCGGTCTGTCCTCGTAGCCTGCAAAAGCCGGATTGTAATAGTACGGATTCATGAAAATCTGACTATTTATAGGAATATCCTGTGCCAATGCAGGTATTGCCAAAAAGGTTAAAAATAATATACGGAGTATATTTCTCATAAACGGCTACAATGTTAAGTATTCAGAGACTTCTAAAAAGAGCTAAATACTTCAAAATAATGCTTGCGTTTTTTGCCAATCAATATGGACTGAATGATGTTTTGATTTTATATGCCTGAAAATAGCGATATGTAAATATTTTTCTGCTTGATAAAGCTGTCAGCTAAAGGTTTTGGAGGCATTTAAATGCATGTTTTGGGCTAATTGATCTATGAATAGTGTTTTTGGATTCGGTGTTTTAATACTTGCTGATATTCTGTGGATTAGTAATTCATAGTTTAACCCATACTCGAGGTTAAATTTAAAAATATATATAAATATTCAAGTAATAAATATAAATATATCTGCATAAAGTTACATGGTGGTAGGGGAGCATTTCAGAAAGGTTGAAGTTTTGGGCAAATGTTACCTGTGTTTTAAGTGTTTGGATATTGAGCAAAGTTTGGGGGCTGTTGTTCGTGATCATTTAGTTACTTTTGAACATCGAAATATATGTATGGATATCGAATATAAATGCGTAGCTCCGACATTTTGGAAAAACTGAAATCTGAACAAAAAGGGGAAGACTTTACCTTGTATAAAAGAAGAATAAAATTGTGTTATCTGAGTTTTTGCTCGCTCTTGCTGTTAATAGTGGTTCATTCGGCCAATGGGCAGGCGTTTTTGGGTGTCAGGGCTGGAGCAAACGCAAATAAAATCACTTTCAACGAGGAAGTTTACAAGGAATTTTACGATACGAAGTTCAGGCCCGGATTTACGGGGGGATTGGTTTTTCTGATTGAAAATAAGGAAAAGTATGGCCTTTATACAGAATTTCTATATTCCCAAAAAGGTAAGTATGTGGTGAGCAGACGAAATGATTATGTATCCAATGTGGCTGATTATCAATATTTCGATATCCCGATTCTTTTCAGGGTGAAATTTAATCAACCTAAATTCAGTTGGTATTTAATGCTGGGTCCGGAGTTTAATTATTGGCTTGGCGGACAAGGTGTATTTGAAGTTTATGAACCTGACAAGGACAAAACTACTGAATATGCTTATACAATCAATTTTGGTGAAACTTCAGGATCTTCAGAGTATTTGAATGTGGAGGAAGCGAATCGTCTTCAAATGAGCTTTAGTGTAGGTGCCGGCTTTCTCTGGAAATTGAACAATGCCAATTATTTGTCTTTGGACTTCAGGTTTTCACTTGGAAATACCTACATAGGAGGATTTGAAAGCTCCAGTATTCCCAATATCGCGCTGGTTGATAACCTCGAATACACAAATAATATCTTGTCCGTGTCTGGAGTTTATTATGTTGATTTCATGGAAAAACTCAGACTGAGCAAGAATAAATTCAGAAAGAGGTAGGGACTAACCTACCTTTTGTCGGGCTTCTGAATAATTTTTACAATTATTTCATGTTCATCGCCATCCTGATCTTTGATAAAAAATTCTACAGTGGGATTGTCAATTGAGGTATTTTCTTTGGACTGGAAAATTTCAAAATCCGGCAGTTTTTTATTTAGCTCCTCCTGTAGTTCGCTAAATGCTCTGGCGAATTTAACTTCTAATGTGCTGGGATTATAATCTTTGGTTATCATAGGTGAAAAAGAATTTACCAGTTTATGAGGGCTGATGCCCAGGTGAATCCACTGCCAAATGCTGCAAGGCAAATCAGATCATCTTGCTTGATTTTTCCTTCGGCCCAGGCTTCACTCATTGCTATTGGTATGGAGGCTCCTGTGGTATTTCCGTACCGTTGGATGTTATTATAAATTTTACTGTCCTCAAGTTGCAGTTTTTGCTGAACAAAATTGCTGATTCTCAGATTGGCCTGATGCGGGATGAGCAAGTCGATATCTTCTTTGGTCTTTCCGTTGGCTGATAGCGCTTCATTTATCACCTCAATAAATCGCACCACTGCGTGTTTAAAAACAAGGTTGCCGTTCATATGGCCTTTGAGGCTTACTCCCTCGAGCAATTCCGGAGTGAGCCTTTCTTCCCTCTTACGGCTGCTGCCCGGGTCTTTTACATAAAGCTCTTCGGCAAAAGTGCCGTCAGCATGCATATGCGTTGATAAAATGCCGCGCCCCGGCTCGTCAGTCGCCTGCAGTATAGCCGCGCCGGCACCATCACCGAAAATCACAGAGATGTGTCTTTGGCGATCGGAAAATTCCATTGAGGAGGATTGTATTTCTGCACCGATTACGGCTACCGTTTTATACATGCCGGTTTTAATGAACTGATCGGCTATGGACAGTCCGTATACAAAACCCGAGCAGGCATTACGGATATCGATGGCGGCGATTGCCTTTTTATCCAGACCCAATTCGCGTTGCATGAGCACGCCCGAACCCGGGAAAAAATAATCTGGGGTTATTGTGGCAAATATGATCAGATCTATCTCTTCAGCGCCGAGGTTAGCCCGATCAAGTGCCATTTTGGTAGCTCTCGCGGCCATATTTGCACAGGTGTCTTGCTCGTGATTAAAAAATCTTCTTTCATGGATGCCGGTTCGTTCAACGATCCACTCATCAGAAGTATCCATTAATTTTTCAAGGGCCTGATTTGTAATAATCTGTTCCGGCACAAAATGTCCTACACCTACTATCCTGGAGTTTTTCATAATTTATCAATAATGCGCCAATTTAGCTATTTTGCTATTTCGTGTGCTATTTAATTCATATTTTTTAGCCTTGCGGATTTCTAATTCACTTAGCTGAACAAGGTGAAATTGCCACTTTGATCCATTGGAGGTTGATTTACAACGAGTCTTGGGTCATCATTTCGGACCGAATTCACGAGGTTGGACACCGTGAAGCATTCCATTTTCTCATGAGACATGGGTTGAAGAAGACTCAAATGTTCAGAAAGCGAAAACTGATCATTTAACCATATTGACTCCGCCTCTGGGGGCAACATTACAGGCATTCTATCGTGCATAGGTGAAATAATTTCATTGGCTGCGGTGGTAATGATCGTGAATGTGTGCACCATCGATTGATCAGATAATCTGTAAATATCCCACAAACCCGCATAAGCAAAGAGACTACCGGTTTTCAGCGCAATTCGGTATGGGATTTTGATCTTTTTTGATATGCTTTTCCATTCGTAAAAGCCATCCGAAATCACAAGACATCTTTTGCCAGCTAATAAATGTTTGAATGTCGGTTTTTCTGCCAGGCCTTCAGCGCGTGCATTGATCATAGGTTGCGCACTTTTTATGTCTTTTGCCCAGGACGACAGCAATCCCCATCTAAAGAAGGATAAACTTTCCGGATTTTCCGATGTGATGACTGGGAGTATTTGGGTAGGCGCTGCATTGTATCGCGGCGTATAAGTTTCGGGAACCTCTAATTTGAATCTTTTTTCAATTTCCTGCGCTTTGGCTATGATGGTGTATCTTCCGCACATAATTAAACAAGTTGGAGCGTAAATTTATAAAACCGATTCGATAAACGCGAAGGCTTCCTGCTCTGACCAATAGCTGTTTGCAGTTTTATTATCACAGAATCCAACATGCCCACCGTGGAGCGGCGTAAGCAGATGCACAAACTTATGATTCTGCAACAATTCGTGTGGATAGCATTCGGGCGGCAAAAAGGGATCATTCAAGGCATTAATGATCAGGGAGGGCGTTTTGATTTGATTCAGTGCGCTGATACTGCTGCATGATTTGTAATAGTCCAATGCGTCTCTGAAACCGTGAATGGGGGCTGTATAGTGATCATCAAATTCGATTAAGCTTCTGATTTGGCGAAGAGGGGCGGTGGGCATATCCGGAAAGTCTTTGGATTTTAATTGCATTTTTCTTTTCAGGCTTTTGAGAAATCTACTTGAATAGATTGTATTGGCTCGTTTATCGATTTCAAGAGCAGACTGATGCAAATCAAGCGGCACAGAGATTGTCGCTGCTGCTTTTACATGCTTATCCGGATTAGCTCCCAGATATTTCAAAGTCAGATTGCCACCAAGACTAAATCCGATAAGCGCAACGGATCGAATTCCTTTAGTAAGCGCAAATTCTACAACTTCCTCCAGATCCTGAGTAAATCCACTGTGATATGAACGGATGGTGCGATTCATTTTTGTACCGCAGGTGCGATAATTCCATGCAATTACACGCCAATGGTTTTTGACAAACATTTCAACCATACCGAGAACATAAGGCCTTTTGCTGTTCCCCTCCAACCCGTGAGAAATAATTGCAATATTCTCAGAATCTGATGGGTAATAATCTAATTCGATCAGGTCGCCATCCCGGGTTTCGATCTCATAAAATTCAGGTTGTAAGTTGATTTTTACCTTTCTGAAGATGGCAGGATAAATTGTCTCGACATGCGCATTGAAAAGCCACCAGGGACGACGGTAATTATTGTATGCAAGTACAGACATAGGTTTGCAACTTATAACAATATAGTGAGGGTTGAAAATAAAAATGACGGAATTACGGTTCCGTCATTTTTACTTAATGCTGAGGCATTAATTGCAATTTTCTTTTCATTGCTTTTGCCTGATATTTGAATCTGGCATTAAAGAGGTTATCCTCTGTTCAATAATACTGATGTCAAATTTTCAACGCTTGGCATCTGATATAAACTTACGAAATAAAAGCCTTCCGGGTCAAGATGTTTGCGCCATAAATTTTGCAAAAAATGCAATTTTATTTTTTTAAAACGTTCCATAAACATTGACATGTTTAATAACGTTTATGAAAGTGTCTGATTTATAACTTTATAAAGTTAGAATCAGCAAAAATCTAATCATTTGTGGTTGTATTAGGTTTGAGGTTTTGATTAATGGTTAGCAGAAAGGAGGCGTCAACGCCTCCTTTTTTGTAGCATCAACTGCTTATTTTTTTGCCTGCCTCCAGCAAATCAACTATCCCTTTGAAATGTTTGTCGATCAAGGCCTGAGGATTTCTGCCTTTTTCAAGGCACAGCGATGCAAAATTGATCAGCAGTGTTGTAATAGCCGTATCCGCATTTTTTGCTATTCCTCTGAATTCCATATGTGAATTGAGTTTCCCGTTTTCATCAATTATCCCGATGATAATCTTTCCCCGATTTTTATCAGACAGCATCTTGTAAAAGTTTATGAACCAATTTTTTTTTACCTTAATCGTTAGATCAGAAAATTATCGGTCAAAAATAAAATATATGTAAAGCAGATGTTTATTTTTCTATTTTTGTAGCCGGTATGCAAACCCTCCAATTCGGTTTAAACTTTTAATATTGCTTAAAACATTCTAATGAACAATAAATTATGAAAAGATTTCGTCACATTCCCGTTTACCTTCTTTTATTGATTGCATCAGCAGGTGTGATTTCATGTAAAAGTCAGAAAAAGATTGCTGCTGAGCAGGCTGCTGCCGAAGAGGCAAGGAAAGTTGCTAAAGCCAAGGCGGATCTTGAATTACTACTAAGTGACAATTCAGGATTGACACTTTCAGAAAAAGAAACCCGCCTGAAGGTGATTAAAGACCTGAATATTCAGGATCCGGAAGTTCAGGAGCTGATTGTGAGGGTTGAAGATAAATTAACAAAAGAGCGTGAGGCGCTTGCTGCAAAAGAACAGGCCGAACGGCTTGCGCGCGAGCGGGAGGAGCGCATGAAGGCCGAGGCGAGTGAAGTAAAAGGGCTCAGTGATTATTTTAATATGATTGCAGGAAGCACAAACCTGGCCACCACAAACCGATATATAGGCGAGGCATTGCAGCTTTTTGCTTCGGATGATGTACCCGTGTTGATTATTGTAAGCAAGTCCGGTGATATTGTAGATTATGACAGGCCAACGACTATTAGAAAATACCTGGAATACCTCAAAGACCAGAAAGTAAATCGAAATGCGATAGAAAATGTGGTTTATGATGCCAATGGTAAAATCACGGAATTGGAATTGTTAAAGAAATAAAACCAGTTAATTGGCCTAATTAATATAGAATCAAGATGAAAAGAACGAAATTCATAACACCCCTTATTTTAGTCTTCTCCGCGACAATGGTTTTTGCTCAACCTGAGATCAGTCCGGAAAGAAAACAAGCCGTTGATTCACTTGCCCTGGAAAAGGTTAAGGATCTTGGCAAATACATCAGCATTATCGGAAATAAGGACACGCCTTTTTCCGAAGCTAACCGTGTTATCGACCGGGCTATGGAGCTTTTTGCGGAGGGAAGCCAGATGGGCGTATCGTCACTGAACAGAAAGGAAATCCAGTATTTCGGGATAAGGGAATATTTCCAGAGGCTCATGGCCTTGAACTACGATCGCGTGCGTATTGAGTGGTTCAATATCGAATACATCAGTGATCTGGTCAGGCAACCTGATGGCCGATACGTGGGCGTCATAACAATTTATCAGCGGTTTACAGGTGAGTCTGATGATGGTTTGAAATATGTGGATACCACCAAAAAGGACATTACAGTTTACGTGGAACGCAAGCAAACGCAAATCCATGGTCGGATTATCGGCTTCTGGGATGTGCTGCTTGGCGACATTCGCGTAACGGAGACCAAACCGGGATAATGGATATTTCGTAGCGCCTGACCTTGTATGAATAAAATTCTGATCATTGCATTTTTACAGCTTTTTACCCTGATCGCTGCTGCCCAGGAAATCGGTCAATACCTGGGAGACGAGCGGTTTATGTATGCCGAAACCAAGCAAATCAATCAGTTTTTCAGGAGATTTAATGCCGAAGAGAATCTGGATGGAAAGCGAATTTATGAAGGCGACCCAAATTACAGAAACAAGGATTTTCGGGTCAGTTACATTAATATGCTTTTTGACAAGGAAAACAAAAACATCCCCGAAGACTTGAAAACGGACTTCGTTATGGAAGTAACGCATCAGAAGAGCGCATCTTTTCTTGATTATTACGGCGGTCGGTGGTTTGCTGAGGTTGACACCAAATTTACCTATCAGGGTCAGTCGCGCACGGTAGTTTTGTTTCTTGAATTGGAGAAAGAAAATCTGGGCATTAAATGGGTAATCAACAATGTGTATTTTTACCCGTTCACCAAGATATTTTATACAGATTCTTCTGCCATGGCTAATTTTTTACATCCCATGAGCCACGAGATTGATTTTATGAATCTCATTAAGGTATTCAGAGAGCCAAAAACAGTCGAATACTACTTTGATGAAAATTTCAAACCGGATTTCAAGACTTTATTTCTATATGAAGTAAAAAACGGGAATCTGAAATTTGAAACGATAGAAAATGTTTCATTTCATTTTTTTCAACTTAATGACTGGTATTTCCAGTTAAGGGAATTTAACCGGCCGGGCTTTAACACCGGTTGGCTGATTTCTAATTTGTCAAAAATACCTGAAGACCAGAAGGATATGCTTTTAAAATACATTTACTATGAGAATTGAAATATTCCCGCAGATTCGAAGACTATTCCTTATACCTCTATTCTGTATTTTAATATCAACCTCATGGGCGCAGCAGCAGTTCAGCCCCGAAGAGATTGCAGAATATAAAAATGAGGTTAGCAATTTGGTCGTGTTTTTGGAATATGCCATGAATGTACTTGGAGACCCGGCTTATACACCAAGAGAGAAGGATGTGGTAATCAATGAAAGTTATTCAAAGATATTTCTCAATGAAAAAGTACAAATCGAGGATGATCTCGACAGCAAACGCGATGTGGTAACAAATAAGGATGTGCAGGCATATCTGAAAGACGTTGATTTTTTCTTTAAGCATGTAAATTTTAAGTTCAACATCCTCGATATCGATGATGGGATCAACCAGGACGGCAATCTTTTTTTAACAGTCAAAATGATGCGCACCCTTGAGGGCCTTACAATCGATGGTGTTCAAATGAAATCTGACCTTGAACGCTACATCGAGGTGAATGTTGATGATGAAAAAAAAGATATAAAAATCGCCAGTATTTACACCACTAAGCTTAGTCGTGATCAGGAACTCGCGTTCTGGTGGGCTGGCCTCAGCCGGGAATGGCGCACGATTCTTGGGGTGGACATTCTGATCAGAGAAGGCTTGCGACTCAGTGAAATACAGGAATTTTCCGATTCAACCTTTATCGTCGAGAATCAGGTGATCACTGACACAATCAAAGTAATTGATTATTTAAAAAAGGCAGCGTCAAGAGTGGAATTGAATTTGGCGGGCACAAGTATTGTTTCTGATCTGAAACCACTTGATCAACTTAAATCCCTGCAAACGCTTGACATCTCATCTTCCAGTATTGAAAATTTGTTTCCTATAAGGAATATCACAAGCCTTACTTCCCTCAATTGTTCCAACACCATGATCGATGACATCGGTCCACTGAGGTATTCGAAATCACTGAAATCACTGTATATTACCAACACTCCGGTGACAAATCTCAGCGTAATAGAAAATTTTGAAAATCTGGAAATTCTACACATTGAGCGAACGACCATCGATAGCCTGCCTGACATGGAAGCGCTTATTCACCTCGTGGAACTTAATTGCGGAAGTACAAACCTGCAGGCCCTTGATTCAGTCAAATATCTGAATGCACTTCAGGTTTTGGATATTTCGAATACTTCCATCAGTAATCTGCAGCCACTTGCCGGATTGAGGCGACTCAGAAAACTTGATCTGAGCCATACGCAAATCACATCTCTCAGAGGGCTTGAAGGCCTGAGTAATCTGGAGGAATTATCTTTTGAAGGGACTAAAGTTGAGGATTTGTCTCCTATCCATGGCCTGCGAAATCTGCAACTGGTAAATGCCAACAAAAGCGCGGTGAGCATGGATAACTATCTTCAGTTTGCCCAGAATAACCCTGACCCGGTTGTTGTCTTTGTTTCGGATGAATTGAAGGCTTTTTGGGAAGTGCTGGATCTGCAATGGAAAAATTACCTTCGCGAAAACCTGAATATTACGGAAAGTATTTCTGATGCAGACTTCCACAAAATTCTCAAAACAAAAAAGATGGATATTCGAGGCACGACAATCCCTGATCTGAGCGCCCTGAAATTTACGCCCTTACTCGAAGAGCTTGATTTGTCAGGAACGTCCGTTTCCGACCTTTCCCCGGTTGTAAACTGTCGCATTTTGCAAATACTCCGGGCTCAAAACGGCAGGGTCGTGGATTTATCCCCACTTGGTCAGTTATCTAATCTCAAGATCATTGATATGGCCAATACAGATGTCGCAGATATTTCTCCGCTTTCCGGTTCAAAAAATATTGATTCCCTAAATTTTGAATACACGAAAGTCCGCGATATCAGTGTCCTCAATGATATTCCTGGTTTCAAAATAGCCAGATTCGATCATGCTCAGGTGACGGATGATGAGGTGATGAAATTGAAATTTGACGTAAATTCATCTGTGATTGTTTATAAATCTGAGCGGTTGAAAGCATGGTGGGCAAATATGGAGGATGCGTGGCAGGACAGCTTTATTCAAAAAAATAAAATTTCAAAAAACCCAACAGATATCGAATTGCACAAGCTGGCAGCAGCCAAATCCATCGATGTCAGCGGCACCGCACTGCGCAATATCGAGCCTGTAAAGGAATTCCTGCTATTGGAGTCTTTGAGTTTTACCGAAACCAGGATATCGTATCTTGGCCCCGTTTCCGGAATCCGTAATTTAAAGGTTTTGAAGTGTCCGAGAAATCCAATTTCTGACATACAACCGTTAGCTCAGCTCTACACGCTTGAAGTGTTGGACTTAAATAATACCCAGATTAAAGACATCAAAGCGATTGCAGAATTAAATAATCTCAGGGAACTCACCTTTTCAGGCACCAGTGTCAAGGATCTCAAACCTTTAGAAGGGTTGAAAAAGTTGGAAATTCTTGATTTTTCAAATACAAAGGTAAAGAAGATTAAGTCACTGGATAACTTAAAAAACCTGAAAACGGTGAATTGTTACAACAATAAAATTTCTGATAAGAACATAGAAGAGTTCAGAATAAACAATCCTGGTTGTGAGGTTGTGTTTTATTGATTTCGCATTTCAACACCATAAAGCAGCTATTTTCGGTCATTTTTCAAATGAATTCTGTTTTGAAACGGGGTAACCTGAATTTAACCAATGCGTCAATCCAAATTGATTTGGCTCAGATTCAAAACAATCAGAATCAGCGATGATTAACTTGCTTTAATCCTGTGTGAAAGCAAATGTAAGAATGTTTGCACCGGCTTTAAGGGCTTCCTGGCGGATGTATTCCGGATCGTTGTAAATCACCTGATCTTCCCAGCCATTGCCCAGATCGGACTCATGGCTGTAGAAGCAAACCAATCGACCTTCATAAATGATCCCGAATCCTTGCGGGGGTTTGCCATCATGTTCATGGACTTTAGGAAGGCCCTGGTCAAACTTAAACTTCTGATGATAAATCGGGTGGTCGAACGGCAATTCTACGAAATCATGGTTTGGAAATACCTTTTTTATTTCCACACGGATAAACTGGTCGAGTCCGTAATTATCATCAATATGCAGGAATCCTCCGGAAATCAGGTAATTTCGGAGGTTTTCAGCTTCCTGCTGGGAAAACACCACATTTCCATGTCCTGTCATGTAAACATAGGGATAGAGAAACAGGTCTGCGCTACCTACTTCAACGATGTCCTCGTTTTTAACCAGATTCATATTCAGATTTCGATTGCAGAATTCGATCAGGTTTGGAAGCGCAGTTTTGTTGGCATACCAGTCACCACCACCATTGTATTTTAGTTTGGCTATTTTGACGGAAGGCTGGGATGTGGCCTGATAAGCCGATCCAGAGATAAATAAAATTATCAAAAAACATGTTTTTATCATTTCACATCATTTATGAATACAAGAAGCACGCGTTCCATTTCGGTCTTTAATTCACTGAACGAAACATTGAAATTATTATTCATGAAACTAAATATTAATGTTTTACCGGATTTTGTTTCCAGAAACCCGGACACATTGTACACGTGGCGCATGGAGCCGGTTTTAGCATGCAAATGCCCCTGGAGCTTTAAAAACGAATTTTGAAATGAACCGGCTTTGCCGGGCTCGGGGAGAAGCCTGTACAAGTTTTCTTTAGGTATTTCCTGATATAGGTGATCAAGTACCCAAATCATGGCAAAAGGGGTCACCTGGTTGTATCGCGACAATCCGGAACCATCAACCCATTTTATTGCTGCGCGAACCTCACTGAGATGCTGTTCCAGGCTATATTGAATAGCCCTTTCGGAGCTTAGCGAATCACCTAACCTGCTACTGATCAAATACAGTATTTGTTCGGATAAAAAGTTGTCAGATTTCTTTAAGATTCCACTATAAACTGAATCAGAGGGTGCCGAGAAGATGGTTTTGATTGAGCAATCAGGAAATGAATTGCGCAGGACTACCGGTCTTTTGAGCGTATCAGACAAAAGCCTTACAAATAATTCATCTGAAGAAAGAAATGGCGATTCAGCATAAATGGCTGGTGTAGATCCGTCATGAAACAATGTAAACTGATTAGAAAATTCTTCTCTTTGCAGCGTAAATCCTTTTGTATCCGGCTTCCGGATTACCGATAAATTGTCCTGAAAGTAAAATGGTGTTACGGCAATGTGATCCATCATGGTGTCCTTTCGGAAAGTCGCCATATTTCCATAGATGGGGAAGGAGGCTTTCTCTGTAGAAAAATAATAGGAGTAATCATCCCAGGCCCAGCCGGGCCCGAACCGGCCATCATCTACTGGTTTTGGAATGTAAGCCAGCGCGTAAGGTTTAGGCATTAAAAAATTGAATGTTTTCCCATATTCAAATCCTTCATACAAAAAGGTAGGATCGCCGGTGCCGGTAAAAAATAAGGTGTCGTCTGCAATGCAATAATCGAGTGCCGGTATGCTGTCTCCGAGCAACCTTGTTGCAGCCAGGCAGGTTATCAGCTTGGTATTGGATGCGGGGGTAAAATGCTTTTGACTGTTGTAATCAAAAATGGATGATTTTGAGACTGGATCATATACGAGCAGGCCGGTATGGCTCTCCCGAAAAACAGGGCTGGTTTCAAAGAACTTCGATAGTGGCGTTTTTTCGATTTTAAAACGTGTCGCCTTGCACGAGGTATTAAGGACTAAAATAATCAATAACAGCCCATGTAAACCATTCGATATGTTGAAAGCTCGATTCACAGGGCCAAATATCATGAAAGAACCTCAAATAATGAAAATTACAAGGCGAGAGGCCAGAGAAAAATATCTACCCGGCGGTTTTTAAGTTTGCCTTCCCGGGTTGCATTGTCATATACAGGGTTATGAAGGCCAAAATCTTTTATTTCAATCATCTCCGGCTTGATATGGTTCAAAAGCAATTCTTCCATTGCTGCATGGCTACGCATTTGAGATAGCCAGTCATTAAATTCTACCCCACCAATGTTGTCGGTATGGCTATGGATGGTAAGGCTGTATTGTTGAACATGCGGGATTTTATTGAGGAATTCCCGTACAGCCACCCGCTGCTCATGTGATATGTAATAACTCCCTCCGCCAAAAAATATACTAATCTGATGCTGTGGGCCTTCCTGTGCGAAAGCACCCATTGTGAATACAAAAAGAATGGCATTGGTACTAAAAGGCAGCATGGTTTTGGCGCAAGTTTCTGATAAAAGTATAACACGCGACAGACTCCATATTGTTTTACATTTTGCCTGGTATGTCTGATTGGATTAGTTATTACACGTTATGTTTAGGATTGATTCAGCACCAATAGTTATGAATCATAATCCGGCTGCGGAATCAAATCCATCTTTTTCTTTTAAAATAGACAATCATCCAGATTGAAACTGCCAGCATCACGCCCAAAATGGCAAAATATCCATATTTATAATGCAGTTCGGGCATATAGTCGAAATTCATACCATATACACCCGCAATAAAGGTAAGCGGTATAAATATGGTAGCAACGAGTGTAAGCATTTTCATCACTTCATTCATTTTGTGACTGAGGGAAGCGAAATAAATATTGGTTAAACCCTCAAGTGTATCGAGGGTGCTGTCGATTTCTTCCAGTGCAGCTATTGAAGAATTAACCAGATCCTTAAAATACCTGATATTTTCTTTCCGGATCAGTTTTGAATTGGTATTGAGAATATTAAGCAGAGCTTCCTTTATTGGCCGGAGTGATTTTTTAATAACCTTGGCCGTGCTTTTATGATCCTCCAGGATGAGTACCGTTTTTTCTTCGGGATTTTTGAAAATAGATTTCTCCAATTCCGATATTTCGCGGTTTATCATTTCAATCGTCTCAAAATAATTGTCAAGGATTGCATCAAGTAATTGGCTGAGCAGATAATCACTTGTTTTTTTTCGGATCAGTCCGGCGTTTTCTGTAATCCTGTAACGGATGCTGCCAAAATGATCTCCTTTTTCTTCCTGAAATGATACAACATAATTCGTTCCCAGAATAAATGATACCTGTTCGCTCCGAAGTGTCCCTTCTTCTTTTTTGAGAATTGATTTCATATTAAAAAACAGGAAGTTCTCCTCAGCTTCAATTTTTGACCTTAAGGTTGTATCAAGTATCTGCCTGATCATTAATCTGTCCAGATTCAGGATAGAACCGATTTTTTCAACTGTCTCCACCTCATGAACACCATGGAAATTTAGCCAGAGGTTGGAATGCGTTTCGGTTGAGGTAATCACCTCAAAATCAGTTATATTTTCCTTTAGTGAACAGGACTCAGGCGTGTAGAAGTACAGCTGGTTCTGCACTTTCTCCATCTTTTTTTCACCTATAAACGTAAGCCTGGCCTTGCCTTTTGATTCCACTTTACGGGAGGTATAAAGGTCTCTGTGCAGACTGTGAAAGGGATAGAGGGTCTTAAGAAGTCGTTTGCCGGAAACCGGTGGCTGATTTTTTTTCATGAAGTCAATTAACTTAATTATTACTTGCCGAATTTATAAAAATATTTTTTCATGGGAGAATCATTCTCGCGGTCTGCCAGGATTACGTATAGAATTATTCAATTCTACAGTATTGTTATTTGAATCAGGTTGTTGGCATGTAGTAAATCAGAATGTCTGATCGTGTAATTGTGCCAAATGTTTTCGATGCCTCCATTCATTAAGCCTTCAATTCATTATATTTGCGACTTCATTCGACAAGAGCAGTATAAATTCAATAATTAATAGAAATGATCAATTTTTTTGAAGAGATGAAGTGGAGAGGCATGATTCACGACATTATGCCTGGTGCTGAGGAACAACTCAAAAAAGAAATGACAACCGCCTACATCGGTTTTGACCCGACAGCAGACTCATTGCACATTGGCCATCTCGTGCAAATTATGATATTGGTACATCTCCAGAAATCCGGCCACAAACCACTTGCACTATTGGGCGGGGCTACGGGTATGGTTGGTGATCCATCCGGTAAGTCGGCGGAGCGCAACCTGCTCACAATGGAAGTATTGCAGCAAAATTTGGCATCTGTGAAGGTGCAACTTGAAAAATTTCTTGATTTTGATTGTGGGCCCAACTCGGCGGAGATGGTGAACAATTATGATTGGTTCAGGGAATTCACTTTCCTTGATTTTATTCGCGATGTCGGAAAGCACATCACGGTAAACTACATGATGGCCAAGGATTCTGTAAAGAAAAGGCTGGAAACAGGCCTGTCCTTCACGGAGTTCAGCTATCAGCTCGTTCAGGGTTATGATTTTTATTATTTATACAAGCATAAAAATTGTAAACTACAACTTGGGGGGTCGGATCAGTGGGGCAATATTGTCACAGGCACAGAATTGATTCGCCGAATAGACAACGGGGAGGCTTATGCCATTACTACACCGCTCATAAAGAAAGCCGATGGCACCAAATTTGGTAAAACGGAAGGTGGCAATGTCTGGTTAGATAAAAATCGCACAACTCCATATAAATTTTACCAGTACTGGATCAACTCATCGGACGAGGACGCCAAAAACTACGTCAGGATCTTTACCCTCAAAACCAGAGAGGAAATCAAAGATTTGGAGCAGCAACATGACGCTGCACCACACCTGAGACTTGTGCAAAAAGCATTGGCTGAAGACATTACTGCCAGGGTGCACTCAACAGAAGAACTTCAAAAAGCCATGCACGCATCGGAAATTTTGTTCGGAAAACAAGCCACTGATGAGATCAATCAGATAGAGGAGCAAACCCTGCTTTCCGTTTTTGAGGGTGTGCCAAAAATAGATATTTCCGGCAATGCATTGCAGTCAGCCACTAATCCCGTTGATTTGGTTTCAGAATTGACAAAAGGCGAGATTTTCTCATCCAAAGGGGAAGC